>CALIEL010000127.1 GCA_938022235.1 Oribacterium parvum | reverse complement strand
AGTCCTTAAAGCTTGCCGTAATGGGCTGTGTGGTAAACGGCCCGGGAGAGGCTAAGGAAGCGGACCTGGCTATTGCCGGGGGTAAGGGTGTGGGACTTTTGATGAAACACGGTGAAGTGATTCGCAAGGTGGAGGAGAAGGATTTGCTCTCCGCCCTTAAAGAGGAAATCGAAAAATACCCTGATTAAATAAACAGAAAGGATAGGCATGAAGCAGTTTTTTCAAGTATTTCAGGAATTAACGGTATCGGAGCATTTAAGGGGAATGTTTTTGAATACCACCATAAGCAGAATCACTTTGAAAAAAGACAGATCGAAGCTGAGTATTTATTTGCATAGCGACCATTTACTGGAGCGAAGTGATATTCGGGAAATGGAAGAGGCTATCTATAAGCAGCTTTTTATCGGGAAAAAAATTGCGATTTGTATTCGGGAAAGCTTCCACCTATCCAGCCAGTATACGGCAAAAGTGCTTTATGAATTCTATGAAAAATCCCTTTTGGAGGAATTAAAGGAAAGAAACATTCTCCTATATCAGATGATGAAGCAAGGAGAACTGGAATGGAGAGAGGACAATCGTCTCTCTCTTATTTTAGAGGAACAAATTCTTTTTCGAAAGGAAGAGAAGGAGTGTATTCGAGTCATTCAAAAGATTTTTGAAGAGCGTTGCGGTGTTCCTATCCATTTTACTATTCAGTTTGTGCCTGCAAAGAAAAAGGCTGAGGAGGAAGAGGAAAGGTCTAACGCCGCTCTGTATGCTTCTTCCGAAAATCCGGCATATTCGGCGGAGGGACTGTCCGATGCTTATGCGGGTGCAGAGGGAACTGCGGGCTATCCGGAAACAGGAGATATGGCAATACAGGATAGGGAAGCAGCTGCTTTAAGCCAAGAGCGTTCAGCGCTTTCTGATGGAAACAGCGCTTCAGCGGATTTTTTCGGAAAAGTGCAAACCTCCGAGACTGAGCAGAATTCAGGCAATACTCATGCCGGTTTGGCAAAAAACACTGCTGAAGCTTCTTCTTTAGACTCTAAGAAAAGCTCCGGAGAAAAAGCTTTAGAGAAGAAGGGCTTTGAGAAAAAGGGCTTTAATAAAGGAAAGTTCCAGTTTAAGCGCTCCGACCATAGTGATGTGTACTATGGAAGAGACTTTTCCGATAGCCCCATTCCTCTTAAGGATATTCCGGAGGATGGCGGTTTGGTAACGGTGGAAGGTTTGATTATTCAGGTGGATGAACGAACAACCCGTTCCGGAAAAACCATTTTCAGCTTCTCCTTTACGGATGATACGGATTCTTTGGCCTCTAAGATTTTTGTGGAGGAAGAAAATCTGGAGGAAGCCAGAGCCTTTCTCAAAAAGGATAATGCTATATGCATCAAGGGAACCATGGAATATGACAGCTACGACCAGGAGATGGAGCTGGCCCATGTGCAGGGGATTAAGAAATCTTCTTTTACCCGGAAAAAGAGGGAAGATTTAGAGAAAGAAAAGCGGGTAGAACTGCATTTACATACCAAGATGTCGGATATGGACGGGGTTTCAGATGTTGAAAAATATATCGACAGAGCCCTGGATTTTGGTATGCCTGCAATGGCTATTACGGATCATGGCGTAGTACAGGCCTTTCCGGATGCCATGGCTTATTTGAAGAAAATTGGAAGACAGAAGGATTTACAGCTGATTTACGGTATGGAAGGCTATCTGGTAAATGACCTGGATTCCATTGTAAAAAATGCCTGTAAAAGAGCTTTAAGCAGTACCACCGTGGTCTTTGATTTGGAGACCACCGGTTTTGATCCGAGAGTCAATCATATTATTGAAATCGGTGCGGTGAAGATTGAAAACGGAAAAATCATTGACCGGATGGATGTGTTTGTAAATCCGGGAGTGCCGATTCCCTTTCGAATTACCCAATTGACTTCTATAGATGATTCCATGGTAATGGATGCCAAAGGAATCGAAGAGGTGCTTCCACAATTTCTGGACTTTGCCAAGGATGCGATTTTGGTGGCTCATAATGCGGACTTTGACTATCACTTTGTCAGCACCAAAGCCAAGGCCTTAAACATTCCTTTTTCAGCACCGGTTATTGATACGGTGGCCTTGTCCCGCCTGCTTTTACCCAGGTTAAATCGTTTTAAGTTAGACACCGTGGCTAAGGAATTAAAGATTGAGCTTTTGCATCACCATAGGGCGGTGGATGATGCGGAGGCTACCGCAAGAATCTACCTAAAGGAACTGGAGATTTTAGAGCAAAGAGGGGTAAGCTCTTTAGAGGAAATCGACAGTCTGGAGGTGGATCAGGTAGGAAAGGTGCGGAAGCTCCCCAGCTACCATATTATCCTGCTGGCAAAAAATGACATTGGAAGAATCAACCTCTATCGTCTGGTTTCACAGTCCCATTTACAGTATTTCAGAATGAAGCCGAGAATTCCCAAGTCTTTGTTGAAAAAATATCGGGAAGGACTGATTATCGGCTCTGCCTGTTCCAGCGGAGAGCTTTTTCAGGCTATGGTGCGAGGGGCGGATGACCAACAGCTTTTGGAAATTGCATCCTTTTATGATTATCTGGAAATCCAGCCTTTGGGAAACAATGCCTATATGCTGGAATCAGACCGTTTTTCTGCAGAAACGGAAGAGGACTTGATTGCCTACAATAAAAAGATTATTGCCTTGGGAGAGCAGCTGAAAAAGCCGGTTTGTGCGACCTGCGATGCCCATTATGCGGATGAGGAAAATGATGTTCTCCGGAGAATTGTTTTAGCCACCAAGGGAATGACAGATGAGGAGGGAGAGGCAAGACTCTTTTTCCGGAGTACTACAGAGATGCTGGAGGAATTTTCCTATCTGGATAGCAATACCCAAAAGCAGGTGGTCATTGACAATCCTTTGAAGATCATGAAAATGTGTGAGCCGATAAAGCCTGTTCGTCCCGACAAATGTCCTCCGATTATTGAACATTCCGACGAAACCCTAAGACAGATTTGCTATGAGACTGCTCATAAAATCTATGGACCCAAGCTTCCGGAAATGGTAGAAAACCGCTTTGAGACGGAATTAAATTCCATTATCTCCAACGGTTATTCCGTGATGTATATTATTGCCCAAAAGCTGGTGGATAAGTCCAATGAGGACGGCTATCTGGTAGGCTCCAGAGGTTCCGTCGGTTCCTCCTTTGCCGCTACCATGGCCCATATTACCGAGGTAAATCCCTTGCCGCCTCATTATGTCTGCCCTAAATGCTATTACACGGACTTTGACTCGGAGGAGGTAAAGTCCTATTCCGGTATGGCTGGCTATGATATGCCAAGTAAAAATTGTCCCCACTGCGGTACGGTGTTAAATCGTCTGGGCTTTGATATTCCCTTTAAAACCTTCCTGGGCTTTGACGGAGATAAGGAGCCGGATATTGACTTGAACTTCTCCGGAGAATATCAGGCCAGAGCCCACGCCTATACAGGAGCTATTTTCGGAGAGGAAAATACCTACAAGGCGGGAACTATCGGTACTCTGGCTGAAAAAACCGCCTATGGTATGATTAAGAAATTTTATGAAGAGCGGGGAGAAAAGAAGAGAACTGCAGAGCTGAATCGTCTGGTAGCGGGAATCACCGGAATCAGAAGAACCACCGGACAGCATCCCGGCGGTATTGTGGTGCTTCCCCATGGAGAGGATATCAACACCTTTACACCGGTACAGCATCCTGCAAATGATACGGAAAGCCCCATTATCACCACCCACTTTGACTACCATAAGATTGACCATAACCTTTTAAAGCTGGATATTCTGGGGCATGATGATCCCACCATGATTCGAAAGCTACAGGATTTAACGGGCTTGGATCCGGTAAAGGATATTCCCTTGGATTCTCCTGAAGTGATGTCCTTGTTCCAATCCACGGAAGCTTTAGGCATTTCCCCGGCAGATATTCAGGGGGTGGAATTGGGCTGCCTGGGGATTCCGGAGTTTGGTACCCAGTTTGCTATGCAAATGGTACAGGACACCAAGCCGAAATACCTTTCCGACCTGATTCGTATTTCCGGACTTTCCCACGGAACGGATGTCTATCTGAACAATGCCCAGGATCTCATCCTAAACGGGGTTACCACCCTGAGAGAAGCTATTTGCTGTCGCGACGATATCATGGTCTATTTGATGCACATGGGCTTGGAGCCGGGAGAAAGCTTTAATATCATGGAGGCCACCATAAAGCATAAGCCCTTAAAGGACGAGTGGTGCGAGCATATGCTGGAGCATGGGGTACCCCAGTGGTACATTGATGCCTGTAAAAAAATCAAGTACATGTTCCCCAAGGCCCATGCGGCAGCCTATGTTATGATGGCTTATCGCGTAGCCTATTGTAAGGTTTTCTATCCTAAGGAATATTATACCGCCTATTATACGGTTAGAGCGGACGGCTTTGACTTTGACAAGATGTGCTTCGGTGTGGAGAAGCTCCGTTTTCATATTAAGGAGTATTCCGCCAGAGAGAAGCTTTCCGCAACAGATCAACTCTGTCTTCGGGATATGAAGATTTGCGAGGAAATGTATGCCAGAGGGATTCAATTTGCCCCTTTGGACATTTACAAGGCGAAGGCAAAGGACTTCCAAATTACGGAAAAGGGAGAGATTATGCCTTCCTTTAGTTGTATTGCCGGTTTGGGAGAGGCGGTGGCCCAGGGATTGGAAGAGGGAGCAAAATACGGAAAATACCTCTCCAAGGATGATTTTATTCAAAGAACCCACTGTCCCAAGGCCTTTGCAGACAAATTCCATGAATTGGGGCTTCTAGGTGACATTCCCCTATCTAATCAGATGTCCCTCTTTGACTTATAATACAAAACAACGGATTTTCTTGTAATATTGCCTTTTTTCATATACAATACAACTATATATCTTGTGACATGCAATAGACTGCATTGTTAGAAATAGGAGGAAGGATCTATGAAAGTTTATGAAACCGGCAGTATTCGTAACGTAGTTCTTTTAGGTCATGGAGGTGCCGGAAAAACCACCATTGCAGAAGCGTTAGCTTATGTAACTTCTGGAATTAATAGAATGGGTAGTGTTGATGACGGGAACACCCTGTCTGACTTTGATAAAGAAGAAAAGAAGAGGAAGTTCTCCATTTCCACTTCCGTAATTCCTATCGAGTATAAGGGAGAGTCCGGAGAGTTGAAGATGAACATTTTGGATACTCCCGGATACTTTGACTTTGTAGGAGAGGTGGAAGAGGCTGTTTCTGCGGCAGATGCGGCGATTATCGTGGTAAACGGTAAGGCGGGGATTGAGCCGGGAACGGTTCGGGCTTGGGAGCTGTGCGAAGCCAATGCTCTTCCCAGACTTTTCTTTGTCAGCAATATGGATGATGACAAGGCTTCCTTCAGACAGCTGGTTCTGGATCTGGAAAAGCAGTTCGGTAAGTCCGTAGCACCTTTCCAGCTTCCTATCCGTGAAAATGAGAAATTCGTGGGCTTTGTAAACGTGGTAAAGATGGCCGGAAGACGCTTTACAAAGTTAAATGAATATGAGGCTTGTCCTATTCCCGACTATGTGGAGAAGCATTTAACCATTGCTCGTTCCGCCTTATTGGAGGCAGTAGCGGAAAGCTCCGACGAACTGATGGAGAAGTATTTTGCCGGAGAAGAGTTTACGGTAGAAGAAATTCAGGCCGCTTTACGGGAAAATGTAGAAGCCTGCAAGATTGCACCGGTTCTTATGGGTTCAGGCCCCAATGTTCAGGGCTTTAATGTATTGCTTCAGGTTTTGGAGAAGTACTTCCCCTCTCCCGATTCCTTGGAATCCATCGGTGTGGATGCCTCTACCGGAGAGCACTTCAGAGCGAAGTATCAGTCTGATAAGAGCCTGAGCGCAAAGATTTGGAAGACTATTGCAGATCCTTTCCTTGGAAAATACAGTCTATTTAAGATTTGTACCGGTGTATTAAAGGCCAATTCCGAGATTTACAATGTAAATAAAGAAAGCATGGAAAAGGTCGGAAAGCTCTATCTTCTTCGGGGAAATACCCCTATCGAAGTGCCTGAATTAAAGAGTGGAGACATCGGTGCGGTAGCAAAGTTAAATATCAGTGAAACTGGAGACAGCATCTCCGTTCGTAATGCACCTATTTTGTATCATGGACCAAAGCTTTCCGAGCCCTTTACCTTTATGGCTTATCGTGCAGAGCAAAAGGCGGATGAGGATAAGCTTTCCACTGCTTTACAGAAGATGATGGACGAGGATAGAACCATCAGATTACAGGCTGATCCTGAAAACAGACAGAGCTTGATTTATGCTATCGGAGAACAGCAGTTGGAGGTTCTGGCTTCCCGATTAAAGGATAGATACAATGTTTCCATTAATTTGGAAAAGCCTCGCTTTGCTTATCGGGAGACCATTAAGAAGACCGTAAAGGTTCAGGGCAAATATAAGAAGCAGTCCGGTGGACACGGACAGTATGGAGATGTTGTTATGGAATTCTCTCCAAGCTTTGACTATGACCAGGCCTATACTTTTAAAGAGCAGGTATTCGGCGGTGCTGTACCAAAGAACTACTTCCCTGCAGTAGAAAAGGGAATTGCAGAGTCCTGCAAGAAAGGACCTTTGGCAGGATATCCTGTTGTAGGTGTCAAT
>CALIEL010000126.1 GCA_938022235.1 Oribacterium parvum | reverse complement strand
CCCGATTTACTGCGACAACCGCCTGACCCTGTCTTTTCCAAAGGTAAGAAGACAGATTGAAGAAGGCTTGGCAGCTCTTGTAAAGGAAGAGTTTCCCGAGGCGGAGGCGCTTTTCGGAACCTCTACAGCAGGAATTGCCCATGCGGCAATTACCGCAGAGATTCTTGGCCTTCCCATGGGCTATGTTCGCGGTTCCGCAAAGGATCACGGA
Organism: Oribacterium parvum; assembly: GCA_938022235.1. Taxonomy (GTDB): domain Bacteria; phylum Bacillota; class Clostridia; order Lachnospirales; family Lachnospiraceae; genus Oribacterium; species Oribacterium parvum_A. Next base: position 2,475 of record CALIEL010000126.1, on the reverse strand, counting down.
AGACAGAATCAGGTGGAAGGAAAGCTTAGTAAGGGAGATAAGGTGGTCGTGGTGGAGGATTTGATTTCCACCGGAGGCTCTGTTTTGGACTGCGTAAAGGTTTTACAGGAAAATGGCGCGGAGGTTCTGGGCATTGTCAGCATTTTCACCTATGGTATGCAGAAGGGAAAGGACAGACTGGCAGAGGCCAAGGTGGTAAACCACTCCCTTTGTGACCTGGACGCCCTTCTTCCTGTGGCAGTAGAGCAGGGCTATATTGAGAAGGAGGAGCAGGAAAAGCTGCTTCGCTTTAGAGATAACCCCTCCGATGAGTCCTGGAGAGAGGCATAAAGTTTTTTCTGTAGGAAATTTTCCTTGAAGAAAATGTTCCGGAAGAAATAGGATGAAAAGCTGATTTCGCAATGGTTTGTAGGCAAAAATAGGAAAGGAAAGAAAATGGCAAAGGAAAATCGTAGTATCATTAACATCTTGGATTTGAGTGTTGAAGAGCTGGATCATTTGATGGATCTGGCGGACCGGATTGAGAAAAATAAAGAAGAGTACTGGGAAAGATGTAAGCATAAGAAGCTGGCGACTCTCTTTTTCGAGCCTTCCACAAGAACCAGACTTTCCTTTGAGGCGGCTATGCTGGAATTGGGCGGATCCGTTCTGGGCTTTGCCGGAGCAAGCAGTTCCTCTGCGGCTAAGGGAGAAAGTGTAGCGGATACCATTGAGACCGTCTCCAACTATGCGGACATTATTACCATGCGGCATCCCAAGGAGGGAGCACCGGTGGTAGCGGCAAATCATACCTCCGTACCCTTTATCAATGCGGGAGACGGGGGACATTTTCACCCAACCCAGACCTTGGCTGACCTTTTAACCATTCGGAGATGCAGAGGAGAGCTTTCCGGCTTAACCATCGGTCTTTGCGGAGACTTAAAGTTCGGCCGTACCGTGCACTCCCTGATTGATGCGATGCTTCGTTACCCCAACAACCGCTATATTCTGATTTCTCCGGAGGAGCTGCAGTTGCCGGAGTACGAAATTGAAAAGCTGAAGGAAGAGGGAGCGGAATTTATCCAAACCACTGACTTAGAGGGCTCTATTCCTGAACTGGATATTCTTTACATGACCAGAGTGCAGAAGGAGCGTTTCTTTAACGAGGAAGATTATCTTCGTTTGAAAGACATTTACATCCTGACCAAGGAGAAGCTGGAAAATGCCAAGGAGGATATGGCGATTCTTCATCCCCTTCCCCGTGTAAATGAGATTTCCGTGGCGATTGATCAGGATGAAAGAGCCAAGTATTTCTACCAGACGCTTTGCGGAAAGCAGATGCGTATGGCATTGATTCTGTATCTATTAGGATTGGATCAGTAAAAAAATTTGGATCTAAAAATGATAGCCTGAACAACAGCTTAAAGCATAACTTGAAGCAAGACTACAAGTGAGAAGTTTCTGAAAAAGCATGCCGAAGAGTTTTATCAGAAGGTATTGAAAATCATTAAGCCATTTTGTATGGAAAGAGAATTTAGCATAGAGAAAGGATAAAAGATGAAGATTGACGGAATCGAAAACGGAATTGTACTGGATCATATTAAGGCCGGAAAAAGCATGCTGGTATACAAATATCTGGGATTGGACAGTGTAAAGAGCCCGGTGGCTTTGATTCAAAACTGCCATTCTCAAAAAATGGGCCAGAAGGACATTGTAAAGATTGCGGAAAATATTGACCTGGACTTAAATGTCTTAGGCTATATCGGACCGGGCATTACCGTAAACTACATCCAGGACGGAAAACGGGTGAACAAGGCTACTCTGTCTTTACCGGATACCTTAAAGAATGTATTGCATTGTAAGAACCCCCGTTGCATTACCTCTACAGAGCAGGAGCTGCCTCATATCTTTAAGCGGATTCAGGGACAAAAAAGACAGTATCGTTGCATTTACTGTGATACAATTGCAAAAAATGACGATTTTGAATAAGAGATGATAATAAGGTAAAGCTTTTTTCGACGAGAAAAAATATTTCAAATCGTAGAAAAAACGGAAAGCAAGATATTCAATTCAATGAGAATAGGAGAGTAGGATGGAGAAGAAAATTTTAGACAGAAGAAGAGCGGGACTTTTGATGCCTATATTTTCCTTGCCGGGAAAATACGGTATCGGTTCTTTTTCCAAGGAGGCCAGAGCCTTTGCAGACTTTTTAAAAGAGGCGGGACAAAGCTATTGGCAGATTCTCCCCTTAGGCCCCACAGGCTATGGAGATTCCCCCTACCAAAGCTTCTCCACCTTCGCCGGCAACCCCTATTTTATTGACTTGGAGCAGTTACAGGAGGAGGGCTATCTTTCGGAAGAGGATTGCACAGAGCTTGCCGAGTCATCCGAGAGCCAAATTGACTACGGTATGCTTTACGAAAAGCGTTATCCTATCCTGAAGAAAGCCATGGATTGCTTTTTCGAAAAGCTGGAGACAGCAGCAGGGCAGGAAGA
>CALIEL010000125.1 GCA_938022235.1 Oribacterium parvum | reverse complement strand
GTATGCGTTGAATAGGGTTGATTAGATATGGCTTCGCTTTTTTGTAAAGTGCAAAATCTGACATTTCAGTTCTCATATAGTATTCTTTACCTTGTATTTCCTGAGATATAAGCCCCATTGCTACCAACTGCTCACTTGCCCTTGTAATAGAAGTCCTAGTGACCCCAATAGCAGCCGCAGCATCTTTTTTCATTACAGCCTGCCCTTTGCTTTTATAAAGCATATAGAGAAACAGCAGTTGTGTTACAGGCATCATTTTATCCCGTCTCGTCTCTTGCTTTTTCTTAAATGTATTATTCAGCATCATACCAAGAAACGGTAAATATAGTTGACCATTATCCGTAATAAATGGAATGTTCCTTTCAAGTAGCTTATCACGCTGCAATTTAGTCACTGCAGAAAATCCGAACACAACCGGGATGCCATATTTATTAGATAAAAATGACAACTGCTTCTCCAGAGCAACAATTCCAAACCTCTCTTCTTTCGAAAGCTGCACACAAAGAAAGGCTATCTCTTTATACGACATTCTAAAAAAGCTTCTCTGTGCTGTCATAAACACAGGAAGCCCTTTAGTATTTATTTCCTCAGCTTGAAAGTTCAAACCAAAAATATTCTTATTTAGGATTTCCATGAATTTAACCTCGATAACATTTTTATTGAATAATAACATAATCTATATTATTATTCAACAAAATATATTATTATTGAAAATCCTCTATGCTTTTTCCAATATTCTCTTCCAGCAATGTTCGATATGGGAAAATGTACTTTCAGCTTTCTTCATCATATAATTTCTAAAGTTCATATCCTTCGTATTATCCGTCACAAAATTCAGATATATCTCTTTTACAGACTTTAAAATAGTATCGTCCTGACTCTCATTATATCGTCTAAATTCCTCTGAAATGGCTTTCCAATAGTCCTTATACGCTTTATCTGTTTTTGTGATTTTGGCTTTCATACTTTGGTATTTTGCTTCTTCTACCGGCTTTAAAGAAGATCCAAAGTAATCTTTCCTTTTTTCTATGCTAAGCCCAATCGCTCTTTCCATTCCTTCAAATGGATTTTTGTAATCCTCAATTATCTTTTCATTGTGACTTTTATATAAGTCTATCAGTTTACTAAATCCTTCTTTTTGATCATCAGGAAGCAATTTTTCCGCAAGATAAGACAAGGCATTTGTAGAACTTTCTAAAGAAGTAATCGCTTCCGCCTTAGACATATATGGTCTTGGTCCGGAATGAAATGATCCTCTTACATCAATAAATCCCGTATTAAACTGAAGACCGGTCAAAAAGTCCATCCCATTCGTAATTTCCGAAAGCAAATTTTCAAATTTTTTTACATCCTCATCACTCCTATTTTCATAAAAACCGTGCTGATCCAAATATTTTGTAAAATTCAACCATTGATTGGTCGGATTTTCCCAAAACTCATCTGTTGCTTCTCTCCCTGCCGCCACCTCTTTCTGCTGTCTTAAGAGAATCTCATACATATCTATCTTGCCGGATTCAGGAAAATCAATTGAACCATGATCCTTCTTTCCCTCTCCGTTACCCACTGTCCCTTTCTGTGCTTTTTCAGCGGAAAGTTTCTTCCCTTCATCAGAAAGAAGCAAGGAATCTACTACTTTTTGTCCTCTTTCCAAAATCTTTTCTATCTCTTTATCATACGATTTTTTAAGATTAATCCCCAGTTTCGCTTCTATCCTTCTGTTATATACTCCGGTAAAATACTCCGTTCCTGCTATTTTCATCTTCTCCTCCTTAACTCTCTAAAATACACTCTTTTAGTTTCCTTCCTCATCTATCCCGAACTCTTTCCGTAGAAATTAAACTGCAGTGAAAAATCCTCTCAATCTACGACGTACTTACTATTATCCTCGTCAAATATATATATATATATTGTCTCTTTTTAATGATTATTTTTTTATTGCTACATAAAATTAATTTGCAGAAATTGCAAGTCCTATACTCTTAGAAAAAACGCATCTTTATGCTTTTGATTGCTACACCGCTTTAGAAGGCCGGCAAGCTCTCCGACTTCACCTGTGTTACTTGTTAAATGAGATATTGCAAGCTCTGCAGACAATACCCGTTAAGAACAAAAAATGCAGCTAACGGATTCTTCTCCAAAAGCTGCATCTTCCTTTTTTATTTTCTTATTTATTCACTTAGCTAAACGCATCCTCTATAACCTTCTTCAAGGTATCGGCAGAAGCTTGAAGAGCCTCTTTCTCTTCTTCGCTTAATTCAATCGGAACCACTCTCTCCACCCCCTGTCTTCCGACAATGGCCGGCACACTTAAAGAGACATCGGAAATCTCGTACTCTCCATGTTGCATGCTGGAAACGGGAAGAATGGATTTCTCATCACGGATAATCGCCTCACAGATTCTTCGAACGGACATCGCGATTCCGTAGTAGGTCGCCTTCTTCTTCGCAATAATCTCGTAGGCACTGTTTTTTACATCCTCCGCAATGCGTTTCATGGAGGCGTCATGCTCCAAGTGACCGCGAAGCTCGCAGAAATCATTTAGAGGAATACCGGAAACATTTGCACTGCTCCAAGCGGCAATTTCGCTATCTCCGTGTTCTCCGATAATAAAGGCATGGACGGAACGGTTATCAATGGATAAATGCTCTCCCAAAAGATACTTCAGTCTTGCTGTATCGAGTACCGTTCCGGAACCGAAGACTCTGTTCTCCGGAAAACCGCTTAGTTTTACCGCCGCATAGGTTAAAATGTCCACGGGATTTGCCACAATGAGCAATATTCCCTCATACTTTCTCTTGGCAATCTCCGGAATAATGCTCTTAAAAATCCCTACATTTTTCTTTACCAGGTCGAGTCTTGTTTCTCCCGGCTTCTGTCCCGCACCGGCAGTGATTACAATTATGGAGCAGTCCATGAGATCA
>CALIEL010000124.1 GCA_938022235.1 Oribacterium parvum | reverse complement strand
GGCTATTGCTGAAATTCTTCTCAAAGAAGGATACATCGCAAGCTGCGAAATCGTAGAGAACGGAAAGTTCCAGGACATTAAGATCGGCTTAAAGTATGGAGCTACAAAGAACGACAAGATTATCTCCGGAATTCGCAAGATTTCCAAACCGGGTCTTCGAGTTTATGCCGGTAAAGAGAATATGCCGAGAGTCCTTGGCGGACTCGGTACTGCAATCATTTCTACAAACCAAGGTGTAATCACCGACAAGGAAGCAAGACAAAAGGGTGTAGGTGGAGAAGTCCTTGCCTTTGTATGGTAATCTGTCGGAATATATTTTCTGAAAACAGTATTTTACTGAGAATTTAAGAGAGGAGTATACTATGTCACGTATCGGAAAGTTACCGGTCGCGATCCCGGCAGGCGTTACTGTTGAGATTAAGGACAATGTAGTAAAGGTAAAGGGACCAAAGGGAACCTTAGAGAGAACCTTTGCAAAAGAAATCACAATTAAGGAAGAGGATGGCCACTTAGTGGTTACTCGTCCAAATGACAATAAGAAAGAGAAGTCTCTTCACGGATTATCCAGAGCTTTACTGTTCAACATGGTTGAAGGTGTAAGCAACGGTTACGAGAAGAAGCTGGAAATCAATGGTGTAGGATACAGAGCGGCAAAGCAGGGCAAGACCTTGACTTTGACTTTAGGATATTCTCACCCTGTAACCATGGAAGATCCGGAAGGCTTGGAGACCGTATTAGAGGGAGCCAACACCGTATTTGTCAGAGGAATCGACAAAGAGAAGGTTGGCCAGTATGCTGCGGAAATCCGCTCTAAGAGAGCACCGGAGCCTTATAAGGGTAAGGGAATTAAGTACTCTACCGAGGTCATTCGTCGTAAAGTCGGTAAGACTGGTAAGAAATAATAGGAGGAAAGTAGAATGGTTAGCAAGAAAAATAAAGCCGAGCTTCGTCAAAAAAAGCACGCAAGAATCAGAAACCGTTTATCTGGTACTCCTGAGAGACCACGTCTTGCGGTTTTTCGTTCCAATAAGCACATGTATGCACAGCTTATTGATGACGCTGCAGGGAACACCCTGTGTGCAGCTTCTACCTTAGATAAGAATGCGAATTTGCAGTTTACCGACAATGTTGAGGCAGCTCAGTATGTAGGTAAGGCCATCGCTGAGAAGGCATTGGCAAAGGGAGTTAAGGAAGTGGTATTCGACAGAGGCGGCTTCCTGTATCATGGTAAGGTTCAGGCCCTTGCAGATGCTGCAAGAGAAGCCGGACTTGTATTCTAATCGAGAGGAGAAATCACTAAGATGAAGCGCGAAAAAATTGACGCAAATCAGTTAGAGTTAAATGACAGTGTAGTAGCCATCAAGCGTGTTGCTAAGACTGTTAAAGGTGGACGTACCATGAGATTCTCCGCTCTTGTAGTAGTTGGAGATGGAAATGGGCACGTTGGCTGCGGTACCGGTAAGGCAACTGAGGTACCTGAAGCGATTCGTAAGGCAAGAGAGGCTGCAGTAAGAAACATGGTTACTGTACCTGTAAATGAGGATAAGTCTGTACCACACGATTACCTTGGAAAGTTCGGAGCTTCCACAGTTCTTCTGAAGAAGGCTCCTGAAGGAACAGGTATCATCGCCGGCGGACCTGCACGTATGGTGTGTGAGTTGGCAGGAATCAGAAACATCCGTACAAAGTCTTTAGGATCTAACAACAAGACAAATGTAGTTTATGCAACTTTACAGGGACTTACTTCTATGAAGACTCCTGAGCAGTTCGCTGCACTCCGTGGCAAAACTTTAGCAGAAATTACAGGTTAAGAGGGAGGGTAGAAATGGCAGATAAATTAAAAATTACTTTAGTGAAGTCTCCTATCGGTGCCATCCCTAAGCAGAAGGCAACCGTTCAGGCTCTTGGACTTAAGAAGATTCGTCAGTCTGTAGAGCTTCCGAACAATGGCACCACTAAGGGAATGATTCAGAGAGTCAATCACTTGGTAAAAGTGGAAGAGATTTAAGGAGGCGACTATGGAGTTATCAAAGTTATCACCTGCAGAGGGCTCTAAGCACTCCCAGAATTTCCGTCGTGGCAGAGGTCACGGATCAGGAAATGGTAAGACAGCAGGTAAGGGACACAAGGGTCAGAAGGCTCGTTCCGGAGCACCAAGAATCGGTTTCGAGGGTGGACAGATGCCCTTATTCCGTCGTATTCCTAAGAGAGGATTTACAGATCCCAACTCAAAGGTAATTACAGGAATCAACGTTTCCGTATTGGAAGATCGTTACAATGCAGGAGATGAGGTTACTTTAGAAAATTTACTGGAGAAGAGAATCATCCGTAAGCTAAATGACGGTGTTAAGATTCTTGGAAATGGTGAATTAACAAAGAAGCTTACTGTTAAGGTAAATGCTTTCTCCGAGAGCGCAAAGGAGAAGATTGAGGCTGTGGGCGGAACCTGTGAGGTGATCTAAATGCTTCAAACAATACGAAATGCATTTAAGGTAAAAGATTTAAGAGATCGTCTTATTTATGTTTTCCTTATGCTCGTAGTAATTCGTTTTGGATCAAATCTTCCTATCCCGGGTGTAAATCCGGGATATTTTGGAGATTTATTTAAGAGCATGGCCGGAAACGATGCTTTCGGTTGGTTTAATACCATGACCGGAGGATCCTTCGAACAGCTCAGTATTTTTGCATTATCCATTACCCCCTATATCACTTCCTCCATTATTATTCAGCTTTTAACCGTGGCGATTCCCGCCCTGGAAGAAATGCAGAAGGATGGAGAAGAGGGAAGAAAGAAGCTGACAGAATACACCAGATACGTTACCATCGGTTTAGCACTTTTAGAGTCTACAGCCATGGCAG
>CALIEL010000123.1 GCA_938022235.1 Oribacterium parvum | reverse complement strand
GGTGTCGGCAATAATCTTACGTCCTGTAAGACCGGAATCTGCAAAGGAGGAGCCGAGAACAAAACGTCCGGTGGGATTTACCAAGATGCGGAAGTCGGTATTTAAATTCATTTCCGCAGCGGTTTCCACCATGATCTTCTGAATAATCTCCCGAACCTGAGACAGGGAAACGGATTCACTATGCTGGGAAGAAATCAGGAAGGTATCAATACGATTTTCCTTATAATCATAGCTTACCTGAGCCTTGGCATCTGGCTTTAAGATAGAAAAGGAATTTTCCAGGTTAAAAGCACGGAGCTTCTGCAATGCTCTGGTGGATAAAACATAGGGGATAGGAAGCATTTCCTTGGTCTCATTGGTAGCATAACCGAACATCATTCCCTGATCTCCGGCGCCGTCATGGTCTACACCCATAGCAATATCGGGAGACTGTACGGAAATCAACTCCTGAATCTTATAGCGATCCAAGTCCTCCAAACCGATATTCTTCAACACGTTTCGGCAAAGAGTATCGTAGTCGGGGGTATGGCTGCTGGTGATTTCTCCCAAAATCACGATATCATAGTCTTTAATGCAACATTCTGCAGCAATTCTTCCTTTGGGATCGTGCTTTAAAATGTCTGTAACGATGGCATCACTAATCTGATCGCAAATTTTATCCGGATGTCCGTTGGAAACCTGTTCTGATGAAAATAACATAAATATAATCCTTTCTATTTTGCATACAGAGTGGGAGAAAGCTTCGAAAAGACATAAAAAAACCATTGGGCTCGCCAATGGTCGATAATCTTCTTATTGATCGAAACAAATGGTTCGCTCAGGTTAGCACCTTCCGTTTCCGGGGTTGCTGCGGCTTCTTAGCTCCTATGTAGCTCCACCGACTCTGAATAAGCTATGAAATTTTGTTCTGTTATACTAACAAAGAGAAGCGTAAAATGCAAGGAAAAGTTCGGGAGAAGAATATAAAAAAATAATAAATTTAAGTTTTCTTTACATTCCGGGAAGAATGAGATATAAGAGAGGGCACGGCTTTGCCGATATAAGATAAAAGGTAATGAGAAAAATAATACTGTCAAAAGGAAAGCGAACAATAATAGAGGATAGAGGAAGGGATTAAAATGTTTAAAGCGATAGCATTGGATTTGGATGGAACATTGACCAATTCGGAAAAGAAGGTCAGCGAAAGAAACAAAAAAGCTTTGCAGGAAGCTGTAAAAAGGGGCGTCAGCATTATTCTGGCTTCCGGAAGACCTACCTATGGCATGTCCGAGGTGTGGGAGGCCTTAGAGCTGGAAAAATTGGGAGGCTATGTTCTTTCCTATAACGGAAGTCTCTGTATGGATTGTAAGAGCAAAGAGGTTTTGTTTGAGAAGACGATTCCCCGGAAGTATTATGAGCCTATCGCCAAGGCAGTAAGAGAGGCGGATTTAGGTCTCCTTTCCTATCAGGGGAAGGAGATTGTAACAGAACGACCGGAATTTCCCTATATGGATAGAGAAAGCACCATTAATAAGATGCCCTTTCGAAAGGTAGAAGATTTTCCAAATGCCTTATCGGAGGAAGTTTGTAAACTTCTGGCATTGGGAGAGCATGAGGAGCTCCTTCCCTTAAAGGAAAGACTGGAAAAGGAGTATGGGGAGGAATTAAGTATCTTCTTTTCCGAACCCTTTTTCCTGGAAATCTGCCCCTTAGGCGTAGACAAGGGAGAATCCTTAAAAAGACTCTTGGAGAAAAAGGGCTGGAAGAGAGAAGAACTGATGGCCTTTGGGGATGGAGGAAATGACCTGACCATGCTCCAGTATGCCGGAAAAGGCATTGCCATGGCCAATTCCCAAAATCACGTTCTGGAAATAGCCGACGAAATCACGCTTAGCAATGATGAAGATGGAGTAGCAGTAATGGTGGAGAAATACATCTTAAGCAATACGTATTAAGCAATACATAAAAGTAGTATTACTACATATTATTTTTGAACATAATTGTCCAGATTAAAATCAGAATGATAACAATACAGCTTTTTATGCAGAATAGGTCTGAAAGAGGGGTAATCTGAGCCCGCGGGTACTTGCGAAAAACAAGAGAAGCGCAGTTTTTCGCTTAGTATCCCCTGCGAGGCGATGTTAGCGAGAGCGTGCCCCAATTTCAGACCTATTCTGCCTATAAAAAGCGTAAAATTTATAATTCAACACAATGTATCCTTAAATACTTGTGCAATGGGATTTCTTAGCCCTGCTCCATCAAGGATTCCTCCACCTTCATCATAATGGCGCATTCCATTCTCTTTCGGAAGAGCTTACAGCCATACTCATAGATACCGGCAATGTCTCCGGTGGAGTGGTAGGCATTGGCGGCACAGCCTCCGGCGCAATATAGCTTTGCCCAGCATTTTCCGCAGTCCTCTCTGGTATAGACATTGGTGTTTCGGAATTCTTCTCTAGCTTCTTCCTTGGTGATACCGTTCCAAATATCTCCCAGCTTATATTCCTTGTCGGATACGAACTGGTGACAGGGGTAAAGTTCCCCCTGGGCGGAAACCGCCATATATTCCGTTCCGGAACCGCAACCGGAGATTCTCTTATAAATGCAGGGGCCTCTGTCCAAATCCACCATGTAATGGTAGAAGGTTACAGGATCTCCCGCCTTTTTTCTGCGAAGGAGGTCCAGTGCCAGCTTTTCATACTGCTCATAGAGGATGGGCAAATCTTCCTCGGTTAAGGCGGAGGGCTCTCCCGGCTTTAAAACCACCGGCTCCATGGACAGCTCTTTAAAGCCCAGCTCATCGGCCATGTGAGCAATATCTTCCGTAAAATCCGTATTAAAATGGGAGAAGGTTCCTCTCATGTAGTATTCCTTGTCTCCACGCTTTTCCACAAAACGCTGGAACTTGGGGACGATTTGATCGTAGCTGCCCTTACCTTTTCGGTCTAACCACGTTATGACATTCCTCATTTGCCCAATCCATGATTTCTTCCGTAAGGCCTACGCCGTTGGTTGTCAGGGTAAAACGGAAATTCTTTCCCTTTTCCTTCTCAATGGAGCGGGCATAGGCAACAAGGTCCTTACAAACCTGGAAGTTTACCAAAGGCTCACCGCCAAAGAAATCCACCTCCAAGTTACGGCGGGTGCCGGAATTTTCAATGAGGAAATCCATGGCTCTTTTTCCGGTTTCAAAGCTCATAAGCCCTGACTCTCCGTGATAATGCCCTTGGGAGGCAAAGCAGTAGGAGCAGGCCAGGTTACAGCTGTGGGCTACCAAAAGACAAAGAGCCTTAATCACATTTCCGCTGTGGGACTTTAATTTTCCCGCTAAAGGCCCATAATTGTCCTTGGTAAAGAGCTTTTTGCTCTCAACCAATTCGTCTATATCCGAAAAGCAGTCCTGAAAGTCCTGCTCGGTGCTCTCAGGAAATTCCTCTTTAAGCTTTTTCAGTGTTTCTTCTCTGGAAAGCCCTTTATCCAAATAGCCGATGGCGGCATAGGCCATAGGATCCGTAACATGGATGCTTCCGCTATATACATCCAAAACAATATGTCGTCCGTTCATCAAATACTGGTGAATCATTTACCCTTCCTTCTATAAAACGAATGTATAAATTAAATCAATACATAAACCATATCAATACACAAACCATATCAATACACAAACCATATCAATACATAAACCATATCAGTATCAATCAAATCAATGCATAAAGATAATGTATCAATCAATGGCGAAAAAAAAGAACTGTGTCTGCACACAGCTCCTTCTTCTGAGAAATCCTTAGTTGTTTTCGTTCTCGCAGTTTTGATTTGCGATACCGCAGCTGGTCTTACAAGCAGATTGACAAGATGTTTGACACTCTCCACATCCGCCGTGCTCAACGCTCTTCTCTAAATCTCTGGTGCTTAAGGTAATAATGTGCTTCATTTCCTATCCCTCTTTCTCCTGAATGCTTTTTCAAGCAATTTATTTACTCCTGCATTTTACCTGTTACGCTAAAACTTTGTCAAGATTGGAAAGGGATTTTCTTTCCCTTTAGAGGAAAATATGGTAGTCTTAGAGGGACAAAAATGAATTTGCTTACCATAAAGGAGTGAGTCTATGGGATTGATAAAAGCAGGTAAAGAAGCGGGAATTTCCGTTTTAGCAGATCAGTGGAGAGAGTATTTCTATTGTTCTTCCTTAGACAATGATACCCTCATGACCAAGGGGCATAAGAGAATTGGACAAAACAGTTCCAATACTCGAGCTTCAGACAATATTATTTCCAACGGTGCTGTCATTGCCGTAAACGAAGGACAGTGTATGCTGATTGTGGAGCAGGGCGCCATCGTGGAGCTGTCTGCAGAGGCAGGAGAGTTTGTTTTCGATTCCTCCACGGAACCCAGTATTTTCTACGGCTCACTGGGTGAAAGCGTAGTAGAAAGCTTTAAGACCTTTATGAAGCGTTTGAGCTTCGGCGGAGACACGGCAAAGGATCAACGCATTTATTTCATTAATCTTAAGGATATTGTGGGCAATAAATACGGTACCGTAAACCCCATTCCTTTTAGAGCGGTGGATCCCAACATTAATCTGGACATATTGATTTCCCTTCGCTGTCACGGAGAATATGCTTATAAGATTACGGACCCTGTACTCTTCTATAGGAATCTTGCGGGCAATGTAGAGGGGGATTATAAGAAGGAAGAGGTGGAGTCTCAGTTAAAGTCTGAGCTTTTAACCAATTTACAGCCTGCTTTTTCCCGTATTTCCGAACAGGGTATTCGTTATCACAGCATTCTAAGCCATACGGATGATATTGCTCATGCCTTAAATGATATTCTTTCCAGTACCTGGGGAGGACATTACGGTATTAAGATTACCAGCTTCGGTATCAGCTCCATCAAGGCACCGGAAGAAGATGAGAAGATGATTCAGGAAATGAAGAGAGATGCTGTTTTCCGGGATCCCAGAATGGCGGCGGCTTATCTTTCCAAGGCTCAGGGAGATGCCATGAAGCTGGCTGCAGGTAATACCGCTACAGGGCCTATGATGGCTTTTGCGGGAATGAATATGGCAAACCAGACCGGCGGTTTCAATGCTTCCGAGCTTTTCTCTATGGGGGTAAATCAGGGGAATTCACAGGCTGGACAAAATGCCGGAAATCAGGCAAATGCAGGAGCTCAGGGAAGCATCTTTGGACAGGTAAATGTTCCTATGCAAGAAACTGCCAACGGTGCCGTACCGGCTGCAGAAGCAGGCACAGCGGAGGATTGGACTTGCGCAAAATGCGGACATACCCATAATACCGGGAAGTTCTGCTCTGAATGTGGAGAGGCTAGAGCGGATAAATGGGATTGTCCGGAGTGCGGACATACCGGCAATGTAGGTAAATTCTGTCCGGAGTGTGGACATAAAAGATAAAATATAGACCGGACTGTGAAGAAGAAAGGGCAGAATAGAGACTTTCTTTTTCACAGTTTTTCTATATAGAAACAGCTATAGGGTAAAATTCTTGACTTATGTTCTTAAGGATGGAGGACGATATGGATAAAGAGTTACTGGGCTGGCTTTCTCCCATGGGGGATTTCTTCCCTACAGACTGGGGAAAGCATTGTATGGAAGCGGAAAGAATTTTAATGAAATTAGGGCTTTATGAGGAATTTTCAAAACAAAGCCTATTCAATGCCGGAGATTTTTTAAGCGGAAGAGGCTATGTGCTTTTACATAATCCCAGTAAGAAAAAACTGATGGCTACAGCTCTTTGTCCCCTTAGCAAGGCCCAAAGAAATTTTCTTTACGGATATTTTTTAGAGTTGGGGAAAAGTAAGGAAGCGGAATACTATCTGAAGGAGGCTTTCTAGACATTTTTATGAAAGTTTTTTAGATGCTTTATGAAAGCCTATTAGATGTTTTTTTGTCTTTACGAATGAAAAAAAGAAGAGTATGATAGGCACTTAATCGTATGTAACTTAAAGGAGGAAGAAGCATGGCACTCGTAATTCCAAAGGACTATTCCCCAAGGCTCAGTGTTCGGGAAACCCAAGAGGCAATTAAATATATCAGAGATACTTTCCAAAAGGAGTTTGGAAAGGAGATGAATTTATCCAGAATTTCCGCTCCGCTTTTTGTGGAGAAGAGCTCCGGATTAAATGATAACTTAAACGGTGTGGAAAGACCGGTGTCCTTTGATGTGCCATGGAACAAAGAGGAAGTGGTGGAGGTTGTCCAATCTCTGGCAAAGTGGAAGAGGATTGCTTTAAAGCGTTATAATTTCCAAGTGGGAGAAGGCCTCTACACCAATATGAATGCCATTCGCCGAGATGAAGAATTGGATAATCTGCATAGCTGCTATGTAGACCAGTGGGACTGGGAAAGAGTCATCGGAAAAGACGAAAGAACGGAAGAAGTACTACAGAACACGGTAAGAGACATTTTTCGTATTATCAAGCATATGGAGCATGAGGTTTGGTATAAGTATCCGGATGCGGTGAAGAAGCTGCCGGAGGAGATTTACTTTATTGACTCTGAGGAACTTCTCAAAAGATATCCGAATCTCAGTCCGAAGGAAAGAGAAAATGCCATCACCAAAGAGCACGGCTGTGTGTTTATTCAAAGAATCGGAGATAAGCTCAGTAACGGGGAACCCCATGACGGTAGAGCTCCGGACTATGATGATTGGAGCTTAAACGGAGACATCCTTTTCTGGTTTGAAACCTTAAATTGTGCTCTGGAGATTTCCTCCATGGGAATCCGCGTGGATGAGAAGGCTTTAGAGAGACAGCTCAAGCTTTCCCATAATGAAGACAGGGTAAAGCTTCCATACCATAAGATGCTTTTAGAAGGAAAGCTCCCCCAGACTATCGGAGGCGGTATCGGACAAAGCAGACTTTGTATGTTGCTTTTGGACCGCGCTCATGTGGGAGAAGTACAGGCATCCATCTGGCCGGAGGAGATTCGAAAGCTTTGCGAGGAGAATAATATTTTCCTTTTATAATCCGTTGATTAGTATAAATTTTCATATTAGGAAGTAACGATAGGCGGGAACAGATGATTGTTTCCGCTTTTCTGGTGCGCCTAGCGGCGCACGTTTCTAACGGGTTAAAGTCCCGAATCCGCCCGGTAG
>CALIEL010000122.1 GCA_938022235.1 Oribacterium parvum | reverse complement strand
TGATGGGAAGTCCTGCCATGGGAGCCAGAGCGGCAAAGGCGGCAATAGCCCCTCCCGGTACACCCGGAGTTCCGATACTAAGCAAAGTATTGGCTGCCAGAACCGTAATCATGGTATCCAGCGTTAGAGGAATGCCCAAGGCGGCGGCAAAGAAACTGATCATAAAAGACATCAGAATACTCACCGCATCCATGTTAATGGTGGCACCCAGAGGCAGCGTTAAGGAGGCTATCTCCTCAGGAACATCCAAGGACTCCACCGCACATTCAATAGAAAGGGGGAGCGTGGCATTGGAATAACAGGTGGAAAAGGCATTTAAGCTGGCAGGGGCAATGGAGCTGAAAAATCTTCCCACAGGGATTTTTCCGACCAGGCGCACGATACCGCCGTATACAATCAGGGCATAGAGGGCAAAGGTAATGTATAAGGCCAGCATAACCTGTCCCAGCTGTAGAACTGTCTTGATGCCGTTGCTGTACATTACCGTAGCCATACAGGCAAAAACGCCGATGGGGGTAAAAAGCATTATCTTCGAAACAATAAAAATGGAAATATCGTGGATGGAGGTGCACAGCTTCACAAAAGGCTCCGCCTTTTCCTTTAGAGAGAGGCAGGCCAGTCCCATAATGATGGAAAAGGAAAGCACCTGAAGCATATTTCCCTCGGAAAATGCCGCAATAGGATTGGAGGGAATGATATTTTCCAAAGTTCCCAGAAGGCTTTTAAACTCTACCGCATCCACCTTTACGTCAGTAGCGACAATCTGAGCGCCCGCTCCAAGATGGAGAAGTCCGGGAAGGAAAAGTCCCAGTGCGCTGGCAAAAAGGGTGGTTGCCGTAAACCACAAAAGAGAATAGAGCCCGATTTTTCCGGTTTTGGCAATGGAGCCGATGCCCATAATGCCGGTCAGAAGACTACAAAACACCAAAGGGAAAATCATCATTTTCAAAGATGACATGTAAATGGTGGCAATTACATTTAGAGGAGTATAGAAAAACTCAGGCATAATCAGTCCAAAGACCAAACCCAAAGCAAGCCCTAAGGCAATCCACACAGTCTGTTGAAGACTCAGCCATTTTTTCTTTCCCATACTAACTCCCTCATTTCAGAAAATATTTTTGGAATCCTTCTTTCTATAAAAATCGAGTAAAGCATTTCAGGTTAAGATGTAAAGTTTTCAACAGTTCTTATTTCTATAGAAAAAAACGTCCTTTGTAATATTTCTATCCTAAAGAAAAGAGTCGGTATTGTAAAGAATAGATTTCTTTTAACTAGATATAGAAAATAGTTATATCTAAAGCGGAAAAAGCTCGGGCGGATGCCAAACAGGAATTTTATGCAGTATGGTACTGATTTCGGGGCAATGTGATTCCGTAAGGAAAGATGTCGTTTTAAAGAAAAGGATAGTGTAGTAGACAAAAGCCAAATAGGAATTTTATGCGTATGGTACTGATGACGGGGCAATGTGAGCCCGTCTGTTCTTAGTGAAAGCAAGCGAAGCGTAGCTTGAACTTAGAACAGCTACGAAGGCGAGCTTAGCGGGAGCGTGCCCCGGAATCAGTACCATACTGCATAAAATGTTAATTATATTCCCCTTTTCTAAAACGACTCTTTCCTTACTGAATCAACCTTGGCCTTCCATTCTGCACCAGACAAAGCCCTCTTGGCGTAATGCGAATCTCCGGAATCACCGGTAACGCCAGGAAGGACAGGCTGATAAAGGGATCCATTCCACCGGGAACCCCCATTTCATGGGCTTTTTGCTTCATGTTTTCCAGATGTGCATTGGCTTCTATAAAACCGCAATCACACATCAATCCCATAATAGGAAGAGCCAGAGAATCATAAACCTTTCCTCCCTGTACCAGAACAAATCCTCCCTGCAGTCGGATGAGTTCATTGACGGCTAAGCACATATCCCGGTCATTGTCCCCAATCACAATCAGGTTGTGGGAATCATGACTGACGGAGCTGGCAATGGCTCCCCCATGGATAGCGTAACCTTGGCAGATGCCCAATCCGATTTTTCCGCTTCCCTTATGCCGTTCTATTACGGCGATTTTCTGATATTCCGGATATTCTTCTCCGGTAAAATTGCCGCATCGTTTCAGCATCACCTGTAAACGTTTGGTGGTAATCTGCCCTTCTTCCATGGCAATGACATTTACTTCCTGCTTGGAAATGGGTAAACGAAAAGCCTTTTCTTTAAGAGGAGAGAGGTGAAGGGTTTTCTTCAGCTTTGAGGGACAGCGGGGAATGCGTAAATGCTCGGATTCCACTACTTTCTTTCCTTTATGATATACAGCGGTGATTTCGACCTTTTCCAGATCGGAAATCAGAAGAAAATCCGCCTGTCTGCCCACAGCGATAGCCCCCAGATGAGATAGGCCGTAACATTCCGCGGTATTAATAGTGGCCATTTGGTAGGCGGAGCAGGTGGGAAGCCCCAGTGCAATAGCCTTTCGAACGGCGTGGGAGATATGCCCCTCTCTTATGATATCTTCAATGTGCTTATCATCGGTACAGAAGGAAAATGCTCTGGTATCGATTTTGTGAGCCAGTATTCCCTTAACCAAAGCCTCTAAATTTCTTGCGGCGGAGCCTTCCCGGATATGAATGTGCATTCCCGCACGAATCTGCTCCAGGGCATAGTCAAAATCCACCGCCTCATGATCTGTTTGAATGCCGTTTAAGGCATAGGCCTGTAAGTCTTCTTTTGGAAGAAAGGGGGCATGACCGTCTAAAACATGCCGGGAAAA
>CALIEL010000121.1 GCA_938022235.1 Oribacterium parvum | reverse complement strand
ATGGATTGTTTGAAATATACAAAAATAACGAAGTATTTTGTGCAGAAGCACAAAACGAGGGGGCTTGTAAAAAAGCTCCAAACTTATAGGGGAATACTATAAATAGAAAGTGGAAGAAAAACCGGACTTTCCATGGGAAGCCAAGGGTAAGCAGGAAAAAATGGCGAGAAATCGATGTTTTCGTAGAGAATTAAGGAAAATACAGGGGGGAAGAAGCCGGATAATTCCGGGGAAATCCCTTGGACAAATCTTGCTTTTCTATAAGAGAGACCGTATAATATGGAGAATAACAATTTTTTGTCAATCTAAAAAATATTTAGATTCCAAAAACAAGAGCCTTATTGATTGTTTTGATTTTTCACCAGTATTGCCTGCATAGCCTGCGGTATTATGCGATAGAGATGAAAAGCCGGAAAGGAGTCTCCCATGAGAGAACTCAAAACCACAGAAGCAGTGGGAAAAACCCTCTGCCAGGATATTACCCAGATTATTAAGGGAGTGAAGAAGGGACCTGTTTTTCGTAAGGGTCACGTCATTACAGAAGAGGATATTCCCGTGCTTCTTTCTGTGGGAAAGGACCACATTTACATCTGGGAAGAGGGAGAGGATACTCTCCATGAAAATGATGCGGCAGCCATGCTCTATGAAATGGGACGGAGTGAAAATATGCATCCCTCCGAGGTGAAGGAAGGGAAAATCGAGTTTATCGCCGACTGCGACGGGATGCTGAAGATTCAATCGGAGAAGCTTTTCGCCCTGAATTCCTTCGGGCAAATGATGATGGCCACCAAGAAGAATCACAGCTTCATCAAAAAGGGAGAGGCCTTTGCCGGTACCAGAATCATCCCCCTTTCCATAGAGCGGGAGAAGATGGAGGAAGTGAAGAAGATTGCGCCGCAAGGGGGCATTTTACAGCTTCTTCCCTTCGAAAAGAAGAAGGTGGGACTTATCAGCACCGGAAATGAAGTCTTTTACAAAAGAATCCAAGATACTTTTACCCCGGTGGTACGGGAGAAGCTTTCTCCCTATCCGGTGGAAATCATCGGTCATGTGACCTGCCCGGATGATGTGGAGCAGGAGAAAGAGGCGATTCAGGACTTCCTAAAACAGGGGGCGGATTTGGTTATCTGTATGGGCGGAATGTCCGTAGATCCGGATGACCGTACTCCTTTGGCGATACGCCTGTCCACGGAAGAGGTGGTAAGCTACGGGGCGCCGGTTCTACCCGGTTCTATGTTTATGCTGGCCTATGCCAAGGGAAAGGTACCGGTATTAGGGCTTCCCGGCAGTATTATGTTTTGCCCCACCACGGTTTTTGACTTGGTATTACCGAGAATCATGGCAGGGGACATTGTGAAGAAGGAAGAAATTGACGCCCTGGGAGAGGGCGGTTTGCTATAAGACAGTTTAGCTATAAAGCAGTTTAGCTATAAAATGAATGATCTATAAGAGGTTCCGCTATAGGACATTTCGCGATAGGACGTTTAGCGAAACGACTTTTTGCCAGGAAAGAAGGTGAGGCAGATGGAGAAAGCAAGAAAAGAAATCATCAGGGAGATTGCCGGGCTGAATTCTCAGGAGGAAAATGTGCTGTTTCACTCCTTGGTGGAAGGCAGCTTGGGAGAGTTTGCCTTGTTTTCTGCCGGAAAATGCCTGAGCCACAGCCCGAAATTCCCTTTCTTTACCTCGGAAAAGGACAGGGAGGAATGTTTTTGGGCCAATCGCAAGGCGGGGATTTTTTCTTTGGGAGAGGGGAAATTCTTTGCGGAAACTCTGGCTTCAGAGAAAAAGCTGGTGATTTGCGGGGCTGGACATGTGGCCATTGCCACCATTCGTCTTGGGAAAATGCTGGGATTTTCCGTGACTTGTATTGAAGATAGACCGATGTTTGCCAAGGAAGCGGAAAAGGCAGGGGCAGACAGGGTGATTTGCGAGGACTTTGCCAAGGCCTTGGACAGTTTGGAAGGAGACCGGGACAGCTACTTTGTGATTCTGACCAGAGGCCATGTGCATGATCAGATTTGCCTTCGAAGAATTTTGGAAAAGCCAAAGGCCTATATGGGCATGATGGGCTCCAGAAGAAGAGTGGCTATGATTAAGAAGAATCTTTTGGAAGAGGGATTTTCTCAGGAGCTTCTGGATTCTCTTCATAGTCCAATCGGTTTGAAAATCGGAGCGGAAAGCCCGGAGGAAATTGCTCTTTCCATTATGGCGGAGATTGTAGGGGTGAAGAGCGCCGGCAAAAATACCATCGGCTATAGTGAGGAAATTCTGGATGCGGTGGAAAAGGAAGAGAAGCTGGTGCTGGCCACCATTATCGAAAGAAAGGGCTCTGCTCCCCGTTCGGTAGGAACGAAGATGTCCATCAATCCTCTGGGAGAGATTACCGGCACCATAGGAGGGGGCTGTGCAGAGGCGGAGGTGATTCAGAAAAGCCGGGAGCTTTTTCTGGAAAATGCACCGGAAGGCCTACTGTATCACGTGGATTTGACGGATGATGCTGCCGCGGAAGAGGGAATGGTTTGCGGCGGAATTTTGGAGATTCTTTTGGAGAGATATTAGAGTATCGGAATTGATTGTAAGAGTCGATATTCATAGAGAATAGTAGCTATGTTGCTATCCATTGAGTCAATTTATGAAATGCAATAAAGAAAGATTTAAGCTGTCGGGAGAGTAGAAGATGGAGGATAAGTTCCAAAGAAAAATCAATTATATGCGAATGTCCATTACGGACCGCTGTAATTTGCATTGCCAATATTGTATGCCCAATGGGCTGGAGAATCCTCTTCCCATGGAGCGTTTGCTGACTTATGAGGAGCTTTTGCAGGTGGCAAAGGCCGCAGTAGCCTGCGGCATTACCCGCTTTAAGGTTACCGGAGGAGAACCTCTGGTGCGAAGAGGAGCTGTGGATTTTATGGCTTCCCTAAAGGCTCTTCCCGGAGTGGAGCAGGTAACGATTACCACCAATGGATTGCTGCTTTCCGATGCATTGCCAAGATTTCAGGAAATGGGAGTGGACGGGATCAACATTAGCTTGGATACCTTGATTCCGGAGCGCTTTTATGAGATTACCGGCTTCGATGCCTTGGACAAGGTGCTGAATGCTATCAAGGAAGCGGTTGCCTACGGGATTCCCGTGAAGCTGAACACCGTTTTACAAAAAGGGATCAATGAAGATGAAATCTTTGCTCTTTTGACTCTTTGCAAGAAATATCCTCTGGACCTTCGCTTTATTGAAATGATGCCCATTGGTTACGGAAAAGAGCAAAATGGCATCAGCAATGACTTTTTGCTGGAGAAGCTAAAGAAGATTTATTCGGGGATCACAAAGGACATTTCCACCCATGGAAACGGCCCGGCAAAGTATTATAAAATTCCCGGCTTTCAGGGTTCTGTAGGCTTTATTTCCGCCATGCATGGAAAGTTTTGCTCCCATTGTAACCGTATTCGACTGACCTCTACAGGAAAGATTAAGCCCTGTCTGTGCTTCGGAAACAGTATCGATGTACGGGAATGTTTGCGAAATCCGGCATTTTCAGAAGAACAAAGGGAGGAGATTTTACTGGAAAAGATTCAGGAAAGTATCTGGGCAAAGCCGGAAAGTCATTGCTTTGAAAAGCTTTCCGAGGTGACGGAAAAGCGGGAAATGGGAAGAATCGGCGGCTAGAATCGAGGAGTTTATGGGAAAAGTATTAGCCATTTGCTTGAGCGAGCAAAAGGGAACGGAAAAATCAGAGGTAGAGGAAGCTCTTCTGGTGGAGGACTTTGGCCTTCAGGGGGATGCCCATGCCGGAAAATGGCATAGACAGGTGAGTCTTTTAGCCTTTGAGAAAATAGATGATTTTCGGAAGAAGGGGGCTCAGGTGGAGTTTGGAGCCTTCGGAGAAAATCTGGTGATAGAGGGATTCGACCTGTCCAAGTATCCGGTGGGCAGTGAAATTCATATAGGAGACTGTGTTTTAGAGCTTAGCCAAATCGGAAAGGCCTGTCACAGCCACTGCGCCATCTTCCATCGTATGGGAGACTGTATTATGCCAAGAGAAGGCATTTTCTCCGTGGTAAAAAAGGGAGGAAAAATCCGGGTGGGAGATCCGGTGGAAATTTTCCCCGGGAAAAAGGACAGACCCTTTACTGCGGCGGTGATTACCCTGTCGGACAGAGCCTCTCAAGGGGTGTATGAGGATCAGTCCGGTCCCGTAATTGCGGAGTTTTTGAAAAATCAGGGAATGATTGTGGAGGAGCAGCTTCTCCTTCCCGACGGAAGGCCGGAGCTGGAGAAAGAAATCAAGAGACTGGCGGATCAGCGGCAGATTTCTTTGATTCTGACCACCGGGGGCACCGGATTTTCTGAAAGGGACTGCACTCCGGAAGCTACCAAGGCAGTCTGTGAAAGAGAAGTACCGGGGATTCCGGAAGCTTTGCGCTCATATAGCCTGTCTATTACCAAGAAAGCCATGTTTAGCCGTCAGACTGCCGGCATTCGGAAGAAATCT
>CALIEL010000120.1 GCA_938022235.1 Oribacterium parvum | reverse complement strand
TCTAGCAATATTTCTACTTTCTTGTTGCGGTTAAAATCTTTTTTATATCTCTTTGGGATACAATCTCATAATCCGTTCTAAAGCCAAATGTGTCGTGTAGTTTATCTGTAAGGTCGGTTCGGGTATACTCAGGGATATATCCTTCACCGGGAGCTATCAGCATGTTCATTTCCTTCAGTGTTCTTATAATGCCTTCAGTGGTATAGCTCTCCCCTAACTTCTTTTCCAGAATGCGATAAAGAATCAGGGCAGTGAAGCAGGTTTTGTCTGCAAACTCACCGTCAGAAGTACAGTAATTCTGATGAATAAAACGCTTGGGATCATTCGGACGTTTTTTATTCAGAGAAGAAGGATTTCCAGTGCAAGGTAAACGTGATGGAGCTTGTAGTCAGGCTTTTCAAGGCCTGAGGAGATTTTGGGACTATTTAACTGTCAAACTCCAATACATAAATAGCCTTAATACTATTAATTATAAATTAAAAATATAGTTATTTTAATCAATTTATTGAAAAATAAGAGCTTTTCAGATAGAATAAAGAGCGATAAGAAATTGTTTAAACTTATGTAATTGTAAAGGCACAGAAGAATAACAGTTTTATGTTAAGGGCGTAAAGACGAGACAAAATGTAAAAAGACCGGCAGTTTATCCGGGGATTCTCTGCTCAGCGGGAAAAGTACGATTCCTTCCTTTGAAAATGAGAGAAAAACGAGAAAAACAAAAGGATAAAGGTATAGAGTAATTTTACTGTCTTTATAGATTCGCTTTTGCAAGGGAGGGCAGATGAAAAAGCTATTTTTAGGATTGCAAAAAAAACTGAAGCGTTTTTTGTATTCTCATGTCAATGGTGGAAAGGGAATGATTTCCATTTTTCTGGCATTAACCGTTTCTCCGTTGTTGATGTGTACTTTGATTTTCGTAGAATATGCCAGAATACAGAGCGCACAAGCCATTATTGAAGAGCTGATGGGAAGCTCTATTTTTTCTGCCCTTGCCCATTATGACCCCTACTTGGATGAGCGTTTCGGCTTTATGGCGTTAAGACAGGATCAGAAAGAGTCTTTGGATTCTCGTTATCAAAGCTATCTGGAAGCGAACGTCCAAGGCTTCGGAAAGGCTATCAGTTTATCGGGAAGTACTGCAGAAGGAAAGAATTCCCTTATTGAGCCCTTGGCATTAAGACAGGAAGTGTATGAATACAGTGAGCTTTCCGTACCTATCAACACTTTGGTGGAAGGTTTAAACATAGAAGATTTGTTATCCAACTTCTATAATTTAGATTCCCTAAAGGTATGTAAAAATGTGATGGATGGTGGAAAGAACGCCATTGATATTACCGATTCCGCCATTAATATGGCAAAATCTTTAAAAGAATACTCCGATAAAGCCAAGGAATATGGGGAGTCTTTAACAAAGTACAAAGAAGCAAGAAAGGCCTATGATGACGCTTATCAAGCGCTAGAAGAAGCAAGAAGCAAGAAGGATAATGGAGAGGATATTTCTTTAGATTCCTACATTAGTGATGTAAACAGCAAAGCCGGAGCCTTTGGTACAGCTACCAGGGATTTAAAAGGGAAGCTTTCTTCTTTAAAAGAGAAGGAAAGAGATTTTGTAAAGAACCAGGAATCGTTTAGAAAATCAGCGGATGAACTGCTTAGTAACGCTCAAAAATATGAGAAAAATAAAAATGATGTGAATACGTTACAGGATCCTTTATTTGTGACCTATCATGAAATCAATAATCAAGTGCAAAACAGTTTAGATTCCTATCAAAAGGAATTATACAATGACGGAAAAGAAGATGATGGAAAATTAGAAGAGCAGGCGAAAAAACTGGAGTCTTACTCTGCTGAAAAAGACGAAAAAATCGAGGGCTATGTAGTCCTGTCGGAAATAGAGGATGTGGACCAAAGAACAGCTGCTTTATATGGAGATTTACAAAACATCATTAAAGGTTCTGATGACAGCGTGGATATTGCAACACAGCTTAAGGATTTGTTGTATGAGATTTTAGGGGTAAAAATTTTGTATGACGGTTCCCTAGATTCTAATTTGGATCCCAATGAACTGATAAATCAAAGTGGTGTACTGGATCTGGGATCAGCAGAAATGACGGACAGTATTGTAAATTTGCTCTCCTCTATCACCGACTTCATTACAGCGGTAAGCGGAGCGGATTTTTTGGGGATTTTGAAAGCTCTTGGGTCTTATTTGACCAGCATGGTTACTTTTTTCAAGGGCATATACGATTGGGCAAGTAGCAGACTCCAAAATCTTGGTCGACTTCTTATGTTCAAAGAAAACCTGGGAAAGAACTATCTTCTCTATGGTTACGGTGTCTACAACATGCCTAACAGAACCAATTACAGTGATGGCTCCACTTTAACGGGATATGATTATAGCAATATTTTTGAAATGGCGGGCGGTACCTATAACATAGGCTTCTTAGACGGAGATTTTTGGAATTATCCCAAGATGGACAATGCAGACGGAAGCGACAAATTATACAAGGGAGCAGAATTAGAGTATCTATTTACCGGTTCCAACTCGGAAAAAGGAGCGCAGGTAGGTACCTTCTTTAATATCTTCTTATTAAGATTACTCACGAATCTTCCTGCTATTGCAGAATCAGATTGGCTTCAGGCATCAAGCGTTACAGGTCCTTTTATAGCACTATTTTTTGTAATCCTTCTTATATTAGAGGCTTTTATTGATATGATTCTTCTGGTCAACAAACAATCTGTTAGTTTTATTAAGCTAAAAGCCTATATGTCTACTGCGGGACTTCCGGATTTACTTAATGACCTGTTGCAATGCACCGGTATAAGCGATGCTTTACAGGGTAAGATTAAAGAAAAGACAGAGGGTTTGGCGAAAAAATCTAAAAATAACAGTGAAGAAACGCAAGGATCCTCGGATAGTGCCGGTGACTCCTCCGGCAACTCTTCCGGTACCGGGGGCTCATCAAGTGCCAAAGACTCAAGTGGTGACAGTTCCGGAAAGACCGGAGGGAGTGATTCCACCGGCGGAAAGGATGGTGGAGGTAAGAAAGAAAAAAATAAAGATTTCAAAAAAACCACAGAGGCCATGGGCTTAAAAGATGATCAAGGCTTTCTAAAGGCGGACTACGGGGAGCATTGTTTGTATTTGATGCTTCTTGGAACAAATCAGGATCAGTATCTTATGCGTTTACAAAATCTTGTGCAATTGGAGGCAAAGGAAAAGTACAAAGAAAAAACGGATTATCATTTGAGCAAAGCTTATACCGGGATTACCGCTACGACGCAGTATCAATTAAATGAATTTGTGCCCATTACAAGAAGTACTGGCGGGTTTAAACTTGATTGTACGAAAACGCTTGGGTATTAAGTTGGATATGAGTGTATAAGTAAAATGGAGAAAATAGGAAAATGGCATTAACAGCTGAAGAAATAGAGCAATTAAAGGAACTTAAACGCACTGAAGAGTTTAAAAAAAACTATAAGCTGATAAAGGACGAGCTTGTAAAAAAAGAAAGGCAAGGTGTAGACATGGCTGCTAAGGGACTAATTTGTCTCTTCGTGATGTGCTATCTGCCTCGCGCAGGCTTTCATTTGGCAGTAATCCTGCTGTTTGTCTTAATCATCATCCCCTTTTTGAAGAGCAAAAGAGATATCGATTTGAATGCCATCTATAAAGAACAGATTCTTAACCTGATACTGGGGATTATCCTTCCGAAGGCGAAGATTCACTCCTGGGGAGAAGAGCCTATAGAGGATGTAAAATATGCGGTTCCCAAGTCTGAGAAGTATAATCAATTTAATGCACTGAAATTTAATGATGAACGAAACTTTAGTGTTTGTAATTTTTATGCCTGGCATGAAGAAGAGTACAAGAGTGGAGATGAAAAACGAACGAAGAAAGTGACGGATTTCCGAGGCGTTTTGTATGCTCTAACACTGACGGAAGTTTATCAAGGGCATGTACGGATTGTGCCTACAAAGCAGCTTGCGCATCTGAATATAGAGACACAGGGAAAATATGCGGGAGCCTTAGAGGGAGAGCAGAAGATTGATGTGGAGGATGTGCGACACAATGAAAATTACAACATTTACTGTACGGATGAGATTGCTGCCCGAAAGTTCTTAAGTCCAAGTGTTCTGGCTTGGTTTGATGAGCAGATTTCAGATCAGGGACTTTGTGCCTATCTTAAGGGAAATAAACTTTATATCAGCAAATATACCAATGAATATATGTTTCCGGTACCGTACACTAAGAAGAAGCTGAGTGAGTGGTCGGTGGAAAAAGCGGCTCTCTATCTAAAAGACTTAAGTCAGGAAGCAAAGGCTATGGCATCGGTTTTTTCTAAATAGTAATGAAAACAATGGGAACAAAAGAGGTGAGTTATGAATGTTCGAAGCGAAGATGGCACCATAATGCTGGAATGGGGGATAGGAATGATATTTTCTATCTTTATTCTTATGTTTTTTTTGGCCTTATCCGTTCATTTGTATCAGCGAAACATGTTTACAGCAGCCTGCAATGCGGCGGTAGTGAGAGTGGCAGAGAATTATAAATACGAAGGCTTGGAATACAAAGAGGAGATAACAGTACAAGATATTGAAAATATAGGCTTGTACCGCTATCTTAGCATGAAACAAATTAATCTTCTTATACACGGAAATGAGAAAGCGAGCAGATTTTTAGGATTTAGACTTACGAAGTACAGTGGTGGAAATGGTGGCGGTAAGGAAACGGTAAGAGTAAGGCGAGTTCCGGATGATCTTGGACGATGCCATTATGTGCTGGAAGCGGAGAAAAGCTTTGATTTTCTTTTTGCACCCTTGTTAGAGAAAGTCGGCCTAAAAGAGTCCAACAAAGTAAAAGTAGTGGCAGTTGCCTCAACCCTGGATGTTCTCCATTATGTAAACACGGTTCATTTTAGCCAGTATGCCAATAACAAGGTAAGTGATCTGTCCAAGGTCGCAGGAGTGATAGATTCCTTTATCAGTCTTGGAAAGGATTTGTTCGGTTTGATTACTTCTTTTGGAGAGGATTCATGATGGGAAAAGAGACAAAAGCAAAAATGAAGAGCTTTAAAGAGTCACTTCTTAGAGAAAGAGCTTCCGTTACCCTAGAGGCGGCGATTATCTTGCCCATATTCTGCTTTTTATTTATGGCGTTAAATGGTGTGTTCTTTGTGTTTTCGGCGCAGAATCAGGTGATGCATACTTTGGTGCAAACGGCTAATAGTCTGAGCTTGGATCCTTACTGGAATGAAAAAATAAGCTTGGATAATACCAGTGTGAGCACTATTTTGCAAAGATTTGAGCGTTATGCGGTACGAGACCAAAGCTTCTCTTCTGCAGAAAGCTGGCACAAGAATGAAACAGTGTCTTCCGGCGTGCTGGAAGACCGATTTTATTCTTATTTTACCGGGGATGGAAATAAAATCAGTGCTTATACTAAATTAAAAAAATTGGGCGTCGTAGGGAACATGGAGCTTAGCGGGACAGTCAATAACGGCGACTTAACCCTTGTTGCCAAGTACAAGATGAAGTTTTGGTTTAATCTTTTTAAAACAGAACCATTGGACTTATCCCAGAAGGTGAAGGTTCATTTGTGGGGATTGGAAGACTATTAAAGGGGAAAACATGGCTTTAAAAATCGGCATCAGTGTATTGTATCTGCTTCTCTCTGTAGTGGCCATCAAGGCAAGTCATATTTTGCTGAAATGGCATCAAAAACAGCAAGAGGACAGGGGGATAAATAAAAAGGAAACCCATCGGATTTTCGATAAAAAGGCAAAAAATATATTGTATGTATTATTTATTCTGTTTTCCGCTGTATTGGGCTACTTCACGGCACAGAACGCAGTAGATACCTTTGCTATCTTTCGTCTAACTTTGCTGTATTTTATTTTGGCAGTAGCGGCCATTGTAGATGGGGAAAAATACATCATTCCGAATATCTTGGTGCTCATCTTTCTGGCGGCAGGGGTAGTGATAGGACTCATTGAAATTTTGTATTATCACCTTGGGTGGAGAGAATTCCTTTTCCAGTCCTTAGGTTCCCTGTTTATTTTATTGCTTTTTCTTCTGTTGATGGTATTCCTATCAAAGGGTGGACTGGGAATGGGAGATGTAAAATTATATGCTGCGATTGCCTTTTATTCCGGCATCAGTGCGGCCTGTATCATTCTTCTTTTCTCCTTTATTCTGTGTGCGATTACGTTCATCCCCTTTCTGCTTCTGAAGAAAATAAAGATTAAAGATGCCTTTCCTATGGGAGGCTTTATTTTTGTGGGCTATGGTATCAGCTTGATGCTGTCCCTGATATAGCACTGGGCTTTTGAATGGAGCATTGGGATGTACTATGGAGGATATTATGAGATTATCTTCTTAAATTGATGAAAAAAGACCGATAAACCATCGCTATGCGGGTTTATCGGTCTTTTTGATGGGCTTTCCTAAAAAGGCTCTTTTTATTTTAGCTTTGGAATACCTTTGTAAAATTCAAAAGAAAATCCAGCTGCTTCCGAAGCTCCTTATATTCCTTCTCAATAGATAAGCCGTCTACTTCTTCAGGAGTCTGAGGTGTGGGGAAGATGAAGTTATCGGTATATAAGGAGATATACAGCTTATTTCCCTCCAGATAGACACAAAGACCGTTTTGAGAAATGTGTTCGTCAAACCAGGTCAAGACTCTTGGGCTTAAGAACTTTCTTGCGGAAAGCTCATCACTGCAATAAATGTTGAAGTTTTCGTTATGCTGAATATCCTCCACATCAATTTTCTGCTCTCCGGGAAGGGCTCCGGGATAGGCATCCTGTACTTCTCGTTTTAGAACTAAAGTTTTTTTGGTAGGAACAACCCGTAGCTGTCCGTTAAAGTTTACGGGAAGCTGCATGGAAAATACCTGTCCGACAAAGTCTGTCACCTGAACGTTTTTTGCATATTCCTTTCCGTCTCTGGTCTCAATTCTGGTTTCCGTGTGGGAAGAATAGAGATTACACATGCGAGTATCCTGCTCATCTCCTAAAGACAGGAAGAAGAAAGGCTCATATTTTTCTGATTTGGGCGTTACCTTTTTCATGGCCTGTAGAGGCAGGCTTCCTCTTTGTCCAAGATTTGCTTTTGGGAAGATTTTCTGAAGAATGGGCTTTAGGAATTCCTCCGCATACAAATCATCGTTATTCTTACCGCCTTTTGCAAAGTAAGCGTTTCTTTGCTCTTTTTTCGGACGATAGACAAAAAAATAAAGGAGCCCTACAAGCAAAATTCCGAATAACTTAAACACAATAATCAGTAAACCGGCTACGATGGCCGCAACGATAAGATAATTTTTCCATTTAATATTTTCCTGCATTTCCCCGCGAATCTTTGTGAGTCGTGCCTGTACATCAGGATCATCGGCCAGCTGTCGTACCCGCTCCTGCTCCTCCTGTCGATTTGTTCCTAGGTAATTTTCTTGAAAATCTGCCATGCAATCCTCCTTCATAGCTTAAAATTCATCAGCAAACAAGAAAAAATACAACAGAACTATTTTACAACAGAGGGAGGAGACAAACAACAGAAAAACGGGATAAGAATATGAAAAATCAGAATCAGATACAACAGAATCAGATACAACAGAATCAGATACAACAGAATCAGATACAACAGAATAAAAAACACAGAAATAAGTAGAGCAAGAAAAAGAATAGGAAAATAGAAAAAAGTTTGATTGATAAATACCCTAAACTTGAAAAAAATAAAAGTTTAAGGTATTCTTATTATCAAGTTTTGCAAGGAGGTGTAAGAGGTGGGCGAGAATAGAAAATTAAAGGAACGTGATATTTACTTGAATAGATTGATTGCTTTTCAAGACACGGAGCCGGTGAAGGTTATCACGGGAATCAGAAGGTGTGGTAAGTCCAGTCTTTTAAAGCTGATGCAGGAACATCTCTTGCGTTCGGGCGTAAAACAAGAGCAGATTATAGCAATCAATTTTGAATCCTTAGAATTTCAAGAAATGAGTTATAAGGATTTATATGCTTATGTGAAAAAAAAGATTTCGAAGAATCAAAGAAGCTATTTGTTTTTTGATGAATTGCAAAGAATTCATCAATGGGAAAATGCGATTAATTCCTTTCGCGTAGATTTTAACTGCGATATTTATATTACAGGATCGAATTCCTATCTTTTGTCTTCGGAGTATTCCACCTACTTGGCCGGAAGGTATATAGAAGTGAAAATGTATCCGTTGTCCTTTAAGGAATTCATAGACTTTCATGGTTATATTTTGAAAGACTATCAGACCCCTATTGGGGAAACAAAAAAACGTGCCTGGAAGGAAAATGGAGAAATCGCAGAAACAAGAGATTTACTTGATGCTTATATGCGCTATGGCGGAATGCCCGGAATTGCAGATTTTGGCTTGGAGCAAGATAGAGTGATGACTGTGCTGGACGGCATCTATTCAACGGTGGTGCTTCGAGACATCTTAGAGCGGGAAAAAAGAAGAGGACAGCGGCAGATTACGGATGCGGAGCTTCTTAGAAAAATCATATTATTTTTAGCTGATAATATCGGCAATAGTACATCCTTAAATTCCGTGAGCAATACTCTGGTATCGGAGAATTTGCTGGAAAATCGTGAAAGTCAGGGGAGGCCGGCAACCCAAACTATAGCAGCTTATGTAGGCGCTTTAAGAGAATCCTTTATGTTCTACGAAGTCAAGCGATTTGATATTAAGGGAAAGGAGTATTTGAGAACTCTGGGGAAATATTACATCGTGGATATTGGATTAAGAAATTATCTCTTAGGTTTTCGGGATAGAGATAGGGGACATAGCTTGGAAAATATAGTGTATTTTGAATTATTGCGTCGAGGCTATGATGTTGCTATTGGGAAAATAGCTAGTTTGGAGCTTGATTTTGTAGCTACAAAGGCCAATGAAAAGCTTTATGTACAAGTTACAGAGAGCATGCTGGAGGAGACGGTAAGAAACAGAGAATTGAAGCCTTTACAGCAAATTCCCGATAATTATGGCAAAATGGTGATTACTTTAGACAAAGCATTGGATGAGGAATATGAGGGAATTCATGTTGTAAGCTTAATTGATTGGCTACTGAACTAGAAAAAGGGCCTACAAAAAATCAAGATATCCATAGTCTTCATGCTGTATAGGAGACAGTTTTGATTTTTTGCAAGCCTCTTTTTTCTTCTGTTTCTTCCGCTTTCTTTGTGTTTTGTTCTTCTGCTTTTTTGTATTTTATGCAGAATGAGATTCTTTTACAAAGTCGGTAAAGTTTTGTTTAATGCAGAACCATTCCCACAAAGATGCCCAGATAATTTCCAATCACATAGCCCAGAGTTCCGATCAAAAGTCCCGGAATAATCAGCTCTGTCCAGCCCTTGGAAACCGCCATGGCCGCCGCTGTTGTGGGGCCGCCGATATTGGCATTGGAGGCAATGATGATTTCTTCGATGGAGAACTTGAAGATTTTTCCGAAAATCAGGGAAATAATCATATTTACCGCTACCATAATCAAAGCCAGAACCAAAAGCAATGGGGATTCTTTAATAATCAAAAGAATGGAGGCAGGGGCACCGATTACCGCAAAGAAGAGGTAAATCAGGAAGGTACCGATTTCCTGAGAGCCTTTCACGGAAGACATTTGCTTCGGGAAGAATGAGGCAATCATCATGGTAATGGTGGTAATCAGCAGGTATTTGTTTCCGAAGAAACCGCCCATAAACTGACTGAAGGCGTCTTTTCCGGAGAAGAATCCGCTGATGACTCCGGAGAGCTTAGTGGAAAGGGTTACGATGGTAAAGGCAATGCCTACCGCAAAGGCAATGTCCTTTAGGGAAATGCTTTTTGCCCCCCAAAACTTCGCTGCCATGGTTTTGTTTTTATCCCGGTCCTCTTCGGACTGTGCCAAGAGGGCATCCTCATAGGGCTGCTTATACAGCTTTTTGATGATGGCCATGGAAGGCAGGGAAATAAGAACGAAAACATAAAGCGCCATCAAAAGATTATCCGCAACGATGGCAGCGGATACGGTTTTTCCCGGGACAGCATACTGCTCGGACATGGCTACGAAGTTTACCGCGCCGCCGGTATAGGTTCCTACGAACATAGGAATGATATCGTTTAGCTTGGGGATAGCATTTTTCAAACTAAAGTAGGCAACAAAGCCGCCCAAGAGAGTTCCGGCACTACTCAGAAGATAGATGGCCAGCATTCTGCCGGATTCCTTCAAGATCTTTTTTACATTGGCATTGAAGAGAAGCAGGGGTACCGCCAGGGGAACCACATAGCTCCATACCGCATCATAT
>CALIEL010000119.1 GCA_938022235.1 Oribacterium parvum | reverse complement strand
GGCACGCTTCTTGTCATCCGGCATAGCCTCTCCTTCAGGAAGCTTCTTCTGCTCCTCATGGTAAGCCGCAACCGCCTGAAAAATTCCGGCACTTCCCTTTAAACGCTCTTCCACGTTCTGGGTACGCATCTTATTTTGCAAAGCCACGATGGCTTCTTTCAGAAGAATAAAGCTGTTGCTGAAGGGATTGATTACCACACCGTCGGAATGGGGATGGTTCGCCGCAATCTGTAACAGCTCCGCCACAGGAAGTAAAACTGCGGAGGATTGCTGTCCTTCGTTCCCCGCCTTCTGCTCTTCCACATTGGTGAAAGCTGCGGCATAGCTTTTTCCCTCCTCGGTTTTTAAAAACTTCAGATTAATCTGCTGCTGACCGTCCTTTTCTCCGGCAGGATCCGCCGCTAGAAGAAGTCCTCCTCCGTTGTTAATCAACTCTTCGATACTGGCAAAAATTTTATTTAAATTCTCTTGGTTTCGCTCATCGGAAAAACGAAGAATACTTTCCTCAAGTCCCTTGGCTAATTCGAGTTTTTCAGAAAACTCCTTCTGTCCCATCTCTTTCATCTAATCCTCCTAAGTCTCGCAAAAAAGGAAATATGCCCTTTTTTGTACTTCAGACAGTATAGCAAAGAATGGGGGATAGAGAAACATTTTGATGAAGAAAAATCAAAATATCACTTATGCAAATGGGCCTGAAAATCAGGGCGAGCTCAAATTGCCCCTCATTTCAGACCCATACTGCAAATCATATTCGATATTTAATTTATAATAAACACTTCTCTATTTAGTCATCCTGCTCTACATCGGCTTTTCTGATGGAACCATCTACAGCACCGATTTCGTAATCGTACTCCATGTTTCCTACTTTAAAGTCAATCTCATATACACCGTCATCATCGTACTCAACGGACAAGTCTCTTACCTGTCCGGCAGAAACCCCTGCGTGACCAAAAGCAATAGCCTTTGCCTTGTCTGCACTGATTCTGCCGCCCTGCTGAGTTGTTGCTACGATGTAGTCATCGTCTCCCTCATTAATATCCTCAATAGCATCTGCAATATTTTCCCAGAGGCTGTCATCGGAATCATACTCAATAATGTCACGGATATCGATGTTCTTATCAGCTACCAGCTTTGCAATTTCGGAAATCTTCATCTTTGCAAGCTCTTTGGCATCTAAGGATCTGGCCTTATTGGCAAGGTTCAGTACGAACACAGCCTTTCCTAAGGAAATGTTATTTTTCCTGGCAAATGCGGAAGCATTATTATTCTGACTTGAAATCACCTGATGAAAGACTGCTGCATTCATATCTTCCGTGGACAAAGCTATCTCCATTTCTTTCACCACCAGCTTACGAAGATTATCCGCCTTCTTCTGATCCTTATTCTGCACGGTTACCAATACGCCCTTGGTGTCCTTCGTCATATAGCCTTGCTGCACCATGGAACCTACGATAGCATTTAATGCCACCTGTAAATCCACGTTCTGTAAATCCATACCGGAAAGAACCTTATCACCGTCGCCGTTGGTTGCATAAGCTTCTAATACGCGGTTCTTTTGGTTGGTAAGAAGCTCAATTCCCGGGTTTACATCCAAGTCCACCAAGCTATCCACCATTAAGTTTCCTCTGTAATAAAAGATTCCCCCAACTACCAATACCAAGGCGACACAGGCTGCCACCAACTGCATCACTGTTTTTAATCCTGGACTTGTACTCTTCCTTTCAATTCTTCTTACCAGCACTTTTTCCATCTTTGCACCCTCTTCCTTGGAATCCAGTTCTGCGGTAATCCTAGTAAATAAGTCATTGGGGATAAGATTTTGAACAGCCTCTTGAAGCTCTTTTTCCATATTTTCCTGCTTCATCTTACTCATCCTTTCCTAAATGCTCCTGCAGCTTCTTAATGCTCCTCTGGTATTTGGATAAAACCGTATTTAAGTTTTTTCCTAAATACTCCGCAATTTCCCGATTCTTCCAGCCTGCCACGGCATGAAGAAAAAGAATCTGTCTTTCCTCTTCCTCCAATATTTCCATGGCGGATTCCAAAAGCATTCTGTGGTCTGCATTTTCCACGAAGGAAAAGGAATATTTGGCGTCCACTGCCTCTTCCACTTCATGAATGCTGTCTTTGTTTTTCTCTTTTCGGAAATGCATCAGGGTGAAATTCCTGGCAATTCGAAATATCCATGCCATCGCCTTATTTCCCCCATGATAGGAAGCTGCATTTTCTGCAATGCTTACATAGGTTTCCTGCAAAACATCCTCTGTGTCATACTTATTTTTCGTTAATGAAAGAACGTAGGCATACAATGCATTGATGCTTTTCTCATATATGATTTTTAGCGCTTCCCGGTTTCCCTTTGCCAGGGAGAAAATCAGTTCATCCGCTATTTCTTCCTGCCCGGGAAAATCCGCAATCAGCATACTCACATTGATCATGTTTTTCGTCCTTTCATAAGTACAATGCATAGAGAGGGCATTTTATTGCAAAGAAAATCAATTTTGTATGTTTTTGATAGCCGTGCTGGGCAAAAGCACATTTTCTTTAGCGAATTTGATGGCAACTTTCTCATTGATTCGGTTATACAGGGTCCAGTAAGATGGGGTATCCACCCAAAGACGGACACTGAATTCCAAATAATCTCTTCCTACAGCGGTAAGCCCTACAAAGGGCTCCGGGTATTTTCGGATCAGCTCATCGTCCTGAATACAAGCCTCCAAATATCCCTTAATCTTTTCTACATCCTCATCCCGACCAAGCTGGTAAATCAAATCCACTCTCCGGAAACGCTCCGCACTGTAATTAATGATATTGGCATTCATTAGGCTGCCGTTAGGAATGGAAATCCGCTTGTTATCCGGAGAAAGAATAACAGTATAGAAGATACTCACCTCCTGTACCGTGCCTTCATCCGTACCGCTTTTGATATAATTCCCCACCTTAAAGGGGCGAAACAGCAAAAGCATAATGCCTCCCGCAAGGTTAGATAGGGAGCCCTGTAAGGCCAGACCTACCGCCACACCGGCAGAAGCCAAAAGAGTGATGACGGAAGCAATGGGAACCCCCAGAATGCTGACACAGCTGATTCCT
This sequence comes from Oribacterium parvum, assembly GCA_938022235.1. Taxonomy (GTDB): domain Bacteria; phylum Bacillota; class Clostridia; order Lachnospirales; family Lachnospiraceae; genus Oribacterium; species Oribacterium parvum_A. The sequence goes on along the minus strand of CALIEL010000119.1, from coordinate 2,737 downwards.
AAAATCAGATACAGACAAAGTACGATTGCTCGAAAGAAAAAATTCCGAACCGTAGGATCGATCTTAGCTGAAATAGGGGTTTTCGGAAGAATATGTCCCAGCTTTTTAATGATAAATCGACCAATCAAAAACAATGCCAGCGCCAATAAAAATTTCCCCATAAAACGGGTAAGCCCCAGAGCCAAACCATTTCCAAAATTTTGGAAGCTCCAGACCCGAATTTCATTTTCAATACTTTCTACCTGATTCATATTTTCTCCCGTCCCTACAACTGTAGATGGATAAAACTTTTTCCTAAAAATCATACCGGATCACTATCCCCGGCTCTTCTTCGGCTGTAAAAATATTTATAAAAATACCGGCTTCCAAGGTTAGATTCTTGGGTCTAACTTTTGGAGCCGGTATAAAACTGCTATAGCTTGCTGAAAGGAAATATTATTCTACGATTTCTCCGTCCTCTACCAGAATATCATTTCTGTGAAGGAAAATGAAGATAACACGGCAAAGGGAAATTACAGCAGCCAAAACACCGAATAGAGTGGAATCGGAAACACTGCTCATCTTTCCGTATACGGCTTTATAATTGTAGAAAGAAACAATAATCACTACAATGGTAAAAATAATGCCAACCAATCCCCAAAGGGCGCCGCCAACAAATCCACCAAGAAGGGGAAGCACACCCATGATTGCAGCACTGGCAATCGTGGGAACCTGATTACCGAACATCTCCTGGTCACCTGCAAAATAAGCATAGAGTCCACGATTTACGTAGGGGATAAAGGCTAAAATTGCCTTATCCTCCTGACCGTTATTCTTAGCCAGGGTATAAAGAGCGTAAGCCTCCAAGCCGTAGCAAATCAGCCAAAGCAAGATAAACGGGATTAAAAATGCTCCTAATAGTGCAAAGATCTGTAAATATGACATAGTAAGTCCTCCTTTAAGTTGTAGGGCATCTTGCATCCATACAAATCCTGCCCTTGTTAAATTATCACTCCTAGTATACAAAAATAATATAATTTCGCAAGGCTTTCTTACTTATTTCTAAAAAAATATCGTTTATCCTTCTATAAGAAATCGTTAGAAATTCACAGGTTCCTTGATTTCTCCGGTTCTGGCAATCTTTTCCAAATGTAAAACCGGTCCTATACCATGATATTCTTCCCGTTCCTCCAGCTTCACCTTCGCCGTGAGCTTTGCCCAGTCTCTTGTTGAAAAGGGAGCAATTAATTTCTTGTCTCCCTTACAGATAAAACCAAGGAAGGTCATATCCTCAGCACAGCAGGTCATCGCCATACGCCCCGGAACAAATTCATTCTCCGGCATATTTTTCCGTTTTAAAATCATAGCGGAAAATGTGATTTCTTTATTCAGATAGCGCTCCGGATTTTCCATGCAGTCCAAGAACCAGGTACCATAATCTTCATCTGCTAAAGTAATGGCATCCTGTCCAAGATCATAGGGCAGGTCTTCCGGAAGAGCGGTCTGGGGGATTTCTCCGTTTTTATCTTCCAGTAAAATCATGGCATTTTGGCCCATGGCACGAATCTTTCTACGATAATCCACCAATTCTTCATTGGACAGATTATCACAACGATTCACGATGCACAGTTCCGCATGACGAAGCATTTGCCCCAGAAAAGAACGCATATTGGAAAGATACAGCTTCAGGCTGGAGCCGTCTAAAATCGTGATTACCTGATATAAAAACCAATCCTTCGGCATGGATACCTGATACTTCGGCTCACGATTTTGCTGTTTTGCCAGTACCTCTTCACTCATGGGACCGCCGTATAAATCATCCTGGTTCCACATGCCGTTCCACTCGATCAAGACTCTCTCCGCCTTATACTGTCTTGCCAAAGTCTGCAATTTTTCTTCTTGGAAATCCGTAATATTTTCCATATACACCGGCGTGGTATGATGCGCTGCCAGCTTAATAGGGTCATATTCCACTTCCCCATCCTCACAAAGAAGAAGGAGGGTATTTCCCTCGGTCTGAAAATATTCCTGCTCCATGGTAAATTGAATGAAGCTGCTTTTTCCCGACTCTAAAAATCCGTTAATCAAAAAGACAGGAATGCCTTCTCCCTCCGCTTCCCATTGTTCTCCCATTCTACTCTCCTTCCGTTTTATGCATTCTTCTCCGAAAAGAAAAATAAGCCTATTCCTTTTCGGAGAATCTTTTTTTAAATTTAAAAATTAGTCGTTAAACAAAGCCTTAATCTTGTCCTTTTGCAACTCAGTTCCGATAACCACGAACTTTCCGATATTTTCAGGACCGGCCTCACGGATTTCCACCTGTTCCGGCACCAAATCAAAGTTTACCCAAGTGCCGTCTGTGCAAGCCAGCATACCCTTTGCACGGACAATGCCGCCGTAAGCACAGCCTTCAGCCATTTCCTCTAAAATCTCTGCCAAATGATTTCTGTCTACCTTCTTAAATACTTCCAAACCGATGCTGTCAAAAATTTCATCCGCATCATGGTCGTGACCGCATCCGCAGCCTTCATGATGATGGTGATGGTGCTCATGTTCCTCATCATGGCAACCACAGCTACAGGACTCATCATGCTCATGATGGTGATGATGCTCATGCTCTTCCTCATCGTGACAGCCGCAGCCGCAGCCTTCATGATGATGGTGATGATGATGTTCTTCCTCATGGTCATGGCATCCACATCCGCAGGACTCCCCGTGCTCATGGTGATGTTCATGATGATGCTCGTGGTCATGATGA
>CALIEL010000118.1 GCA_938022235.1 Oribacterium parvum | reverse complement strand
CACTCTTTCCGACTGCACGTAAGGTCCACAGTCTCCGGGATTATCCGGCCCCTCGTCCCAGAAAAGTCCTGTAGCTTCCAGCGTTCTACGGATAATATCCACAGCCCCTTCCACTTCTCTTTCCTGGTCGGTATCCTCGATACGGAGGAGGAAGTCACCTCCCTCATGCTTGGCAATCAGATAGGCGTACATGCCGGTTCGCAAATTTCCCACATGCATCCTTCCGGTAGGGGAAGGTGCATATCTCGTTCTAATCTTCATTTTTCCCCCTTAAGCTGTATTTACGCTTCCTGCTTCTCTACCAAATCCTGTGGGCGCATAGAAAGGTTGATTCTGCCCATCTTATCCACTTCCAGAACCTTTACACGAACTTTATCGCCGATATGAACCACATCCTCTACCTTATTCACTCTCTGGTCAGATAACTTGGAAATGTGAATCATGCCGTCCTTGTTGGGGCTTAACTGTACAAAGGCACCGAAATCCATCATTCTGACTACGGTTCCTTCAAAAATCTGTCCCGGCTCAATATCGTTTACAATAGACTCAATAATTTTCTTTGCTCTTTCCAAATCAGGCAGGTTTGTTCCGGAAATGGAAACAGTTCCGTTATCATCAATATCGATCTTCACGCCGGTTTCTTCGATGATACCGTTAATGGTCTTACCCTGCTTTCCGATAACATCTCCAATCTTCTCCGGATTGATAGACATGGTCAAAATCTTCGGTGCATACGGAGAAAGCTCCGCTCTAGGCTCTGCAATCGCTTCTTTCATAACACCGTTCATAATAAAGAGTCTTGCTTCTCTTGCTCTGCGAATAGCCTCTTCCACGATAGGACGAGTCAGGCCGTGAATCTTAATATCCATCTGGATAGCAGTGATTCCGTCCTCTGTTCCGGTTACCTTAAAGTCCATATCCCCGAAGAAGTCTTCCAAGCCCTGAATGTCAGTAAGTACCAAATACTCATCATCGCTGTCTCCGGTTACAAGACCGCAGGAAATTCCGGCAACAGGCTTCTTAATGGGAACACCGGCAGCCATCAAAGACATGCAGGATGCACAGGTGGAAGCCATGGAAGTAGAACCGTTAGACTCCATAGTCTCGGAAACGGAACGAATCGCATAGGGGAATTCTTCCACGGAAGGCAGTACAGGGATTAAAGCCTTCTCTGCCAAAGCACCGTGACCGATTTCTCTTCTTCCGGGACCTCTGGAAGCCTTAGCCTCTCCCACGGAATATCCGGGGAAGTTATACTGGTGTAAATAACGCTTTTCCGTTTCAAATTCATTTAAACCTTCTACCTTCTGAACCTCGGAAAGAGGTGCCAGGGTAGTAATATTCATAATCTGGGTCTGTCCTCTCTTAAACATGGCAGAACCATGTACTCTGGGGAGAAGATCTACCTCAGCCTCTAACTTACGAATCTCATCAATGGCTCTTCCGTCCGGTCTCTTATGATCCTTTAAAATCATCTTACGAACAGTCTTCTTCTCATACTGATAGATGGCATCCGGTAAAATAGCCAAAGCTTCCTCATCATCCTGGAAAGCTTCTACCAATCTTTCACTAAGAAGGGAAACATTGGCATCTCTTTCCGCCTTATCATCGGTAAATACAGCCTTCTCCATTTCCTCCGGCTTAACCACTTCCTTCATCTTCGCAAATAATTCTTCAGGAATGGCGCTGGAAACATAGTTGTGCTTTTCTTTTCCGCATTCTTCGATAATGCTCTCAAAGAAACCGATAATCTGCTGGTTTACATCATGGGCAAGATAAATTGCCTCAATCATCTTGTCCTCCGGAAGCTCGTTAGCTCCGGCTTCGATCATGATAACCTTCTCTTTTGTGGAAGCTACAGTCAATAAAAGGTCGGAAACCGCCTTCTCTCCGTTTCCGGGATTTACCACAAATTCTCCCCCAACCATTCCGATCTGAGTGGTTGCACAGGGACCGTCAAAGGGAACATCGGAAAGACAGGTGGACAAAGAAGAACCAAGCATCGCCAAGAGTTCAGGAGAAGCATCCTGATCCACGGATAATACCAGGTTGTTTAATAAAACATCATTTCTATAGTCCTTAGGGAAGAGAGGACGCATAGGACGGTCAATAACTCTTGCGGTTAAAATCGCATTGTCACTGGCTCTTCCTTCTCTCTTCTTAAATCCTCCCGGGAACTTTCCTACAGAATACATCTTTTCTTCGTATTCTACGGAAAGGGGGAAGAAATCAATACCGTCTCTCGGCTTTGCGGAAGCGGTACAGGTGGACAACACCGTAGTGTCTCCATAGTGCATCAATGCGGCACCGTTACTTTGCGCGCAAACCCTATCCACATCCACCGTCAGGGTTCTTCCGGCAAGTTCCATTGAATAACTCTTATACATAAATCCTCCTTTGTTTAATCCGGAAGATCCAAAGCCACTGAAGAAACTGTGAGGTTCACCGCCTCTTCAGTGATCTCGGACTACCTTCCGGATAGCTTTTGTCATAGATTCCTATTATACAGGAAAATGAGAAAATGAACAGTAAAAAAGGGTAGAAAAGCCATGCTTTTCCACCCTGATTCTTCTTACTTTCTGATGCCTAACTTCTCGATTAAGCTTCTGTAACCCTCTAAGTCGGTCTTCTTTAAGTAGTCTAAAAGACCTCTTCTCTGACCTACCATCATCAGAAGTCCTCTTCTACTGTGGTGATCCTTAGGATTGCTCTTTAAGTGCTCGGTAAGCTCAACGATTCTCTCTGTAAGAATCGCTACCTGTACTTCAGGAGATCCGGTGTCTCCGGGCTTTCTTCCGTACTTCGCTACCAACTCTGCTTTTTTCTCTCTTGTAATCATTTGATTCTCCTTTTTTTAGCAATTTCTTGCGTTAACACACGTTAGACTGAGGAAGGCGTTAGGAAATCGCCTTCCTAGGCCTAACGCGAAGTGCTGTGCATTTTATGATAACTTTTCTTCTTCTCCAAAATCAGTCCATAAATGCCAGACTATAATACGCGAATTTCCGGCTTTCGTCAAGGATTTTTGCTCTCTTCCTCCACAAAGGCCAAATCCTTCTCCAGCTGACTCTTCAACTCTTCGATATCCTTAAAATGTCTTTGCTCCCGAATAAAGCTGATAAATTCCAAGCGAAGCTTCTCTCCATAGATATCTCCCTGAAAACCCAGAATATGTGTTTCTATGGTCAGCGGGTTATTCTCCGCCACGCTGGGATTCTTCCCTATGCTGGTCATTCCCTCATAGTAGTCTTTCCCCAGAAGCACACGAGTATGATACACCCCCTCCATGGGGCAGAGCTTTCCTTCCTTCGGGAGAATGTTGGCCGTGGG
>CALIEL010000117.1 GCA_938022235.1 Oribacterium parvum | reverse complement strand
GACACAGCTTGCACCGGGCTCTTCCTTTAAACCGATTAGCTCCATTGCTTCTTTGGAAGAAAAGGTGATTAATACCTCGACCATCATCGATTGTACCGGAAAGTATGATGAGGTTACGCCGAACATTCGTTGCTGGATTTGGCCCTCTCAGCATGGAAATGAGAATATTGTTGACGGGATTAAGAACTCCTGTAACTTCTTCTTTGCCGACCTCGGTCACCGTCTTTCAATGGATGAGAAGGGGAATTATAAACCCGATCTCGGTATGGAGCGAATTCGAAAGTACGCCACGGACTTTGGCTTAAATGAGAAATCCGGAGTAGAGCTGGATGAAACGGAGCCGAGAATTTCCAACTATGACCCGGAGCGTTCCGCAATGGGACAGGGAAACCATGCTTTTAATGCTGCACAACTGGCAAGATTCATTACCGCAGTTGCCAACAGCGGTTCTCTCTATAAGCTCTCTATTGTGTATAAGGTGCAGGACCCGAGAAATAATACGATACAGGAGGTTTCGCCGGTTCTGGAGAAGACGCTTTCCTACAGTGCAACAACCTGGAATGCGGTACATGAAGGGCTTAGAAAGGTCATTACGGAGGGTGTGGCGAAAAATGCTTTTATCGGACAGAATATTGCAGTAGCCGGTAAGACGGGAACCGCACAGGAAAGAGAGGACAGGGGAAACCATGCCGTATTTGTTTCCTATGCTCCTTACGATAATCCGGAGATTTCCGTGACCGTCAATATTCCTTATGGCTATTCCTCCGGTAATGCGGCAAGTCTTGCCAATATGGTTTATGACTATTGTTTCGGAAAGTTAAGTATGGATACCATTCTCTCGAGAGATGCAAGCAGTATCCAGTCTTTGACAGTTAGTGACTAAGGAAGAAGATATGAAGTTGGATTATGATTTTAAGCAATATGATTTCAGGCTTTTATTTTTAATCATTATTTTAAATACGATAGGCGTATTCATCGTGCGTTCCGCCATTTCGGCAGAAAGTTTCAAGGACGGCCTGGTCGTGAGACAGATTTTAGGTTCTTTTGTGGGGCTCGCGATGTGTGTGGGGATCTCTCTCTTTGATTACAGGAAACTTTGTAAGTATTCTCCTTATCTATATGCAGCATCCATTCTGCTTTTG
>CALIEL010000116.1 GCA_938022235.1 Oribacterium parvum | reverse complement strand
ACCGTAAATTTCTACGGCTGGGGCGGAGATGACCGCCTAAATCAGTGGTTAGACGGCTACTATGCAGAGTATTTAAAGAAAAATTATGACATTACCCTGAATCGTGTTCCCATGGGAATCGAGGATATTTTAGCCCAGCTTTCCGCAGAGAAGGAAGCGGGAGCCAAAGAGTCCGATATCGACATGATTTGGATTAACGGAGAGAATTTTAAAACCGCAAAGGAAAGTGATTTCCTTTATGGGCCATTTACCCAGAATCTTCCAAACTTTAAGAATCTGGTAAATCAGGATGACCCGGAAACCAACAAGGATTTTGCTTATCCCATTGAGGGCTATGAAGCACCCTACGGAAAGGCTCAGATGGTTTTCTACGGAGATAAGACCAAGGGAGATTTCCCGAAGAATACCGAAGAGCTTTTGGCTTATGCCAAGGCCCATCCGGGACAGATTACTTATCCGGCCCTTCCGGACTTTACCGGTTCCGCCTTTGTCAGAAACGTAATTTACGATATCGTAGGGGTAGAACAGTTCCAAACTGTAAAGGAAGATAAGGAAGCGGTAAGAGAGCTGGTAAAGCCTGCTATGGAATACTTAAAGGAGTTAAATCCCTACCTTTGGAAGGAAGGAAAGACCTATCCGGAGAAGGAGCCTACCATGAGAAATATGGTGGCTGACGGAGAGCTGATTATGGGTATGACTTACTCTGCCTACCTTGTATCTAACAGCATTGCAGACGGATCTTTCTCCAACAATATGCAGACCTTTATCTGGGATAAGGGAACCATCGGAAACACCAACTACATTGCCATTTCCAAGAATGCAAAGCACAATGCGGCAGCCCAGGTTGCCATCAATGCTATGCTTTCCGAGGATGTGCAGCTAAATCGATATGAGACTTTAAAGACCATTCCGGTATTGGACAACAGCAAGCTTTCCAAGGAAGTACAGGAAAACTTTGCCAAGGTAGACTTGGGAGAGGGTGTTTTAGAGCAGAGCGTTCTTTTAGACAAGCGTTTACCGGAAATGCCTGCAGGTCTGGTTCCTATCATCGAGGAAATCTGGCAGGAAGAAGTGGCCGGAAAATAAGATGAAAAAGAAGATTTCCTATTTGTGGATTCTACCCCAGCTGATTTTATCTACGATCTTCCTTTTGGGAGTTTCCTATGGATTTATCAAAAGCTTTTTAGGGGAAAAGGGCTTAAGCTTAGAGCATTATCAGGAAATCATGCATAGAGGGGATACTATTCCCTCTATTTTCTATACTCTCCGTTTATCCTTACTTTCCTCCTTCCTCTCTTTGGCGCTGGCGATTCTCTTTTCCTTCTTTCTTTTACAAATGGGGGAAAAATGGAAAAGATTGGAAGGCTTTTTCAGAATCGCCATTATGATGCCCCATAGTTTAGTGGCATTATTCTTTTTGTTTTTACTGTCTTCCAACGGTTTTTTGGCAAGGATTTTCTATTCCTTTTCATGGATTTCTTCCCAGACGGATTTTCCGGCTCTAGTGTATGATGAGAAGGGCATAGGCATTATTCTTTCCTACCTATGGAAGGAGCTGCCCTTTGTCCTGTTTTTCTCCCTGCCCCTGGCCTATCAGGTGGATGAAAAGGCGGGAGAGGCAGCAAGATGCCTTGGGGCAAGTCCCTTTCAAGCCTT
>CALIEL010000115.1 GCA_938022235.1 Oribacterium parvum | reverse complement strand
GGCTCCCTATGGCCTTGATATGATCGATATGTTCATGGGTGACACAGATTCCTTCAATCTCTTTACAGGAAATATCCAGGCTTCTTAATGCCGACTCTATACTCCGGATTCCCACCCCCGCATCCAAAAGGATGTGGTGTGCTCCAGAGGAAATAAAACTTACATTTCCGCTAGATCCGCTGGAAATACTGGCAAATCTCATCTCTTACTCTTTCTATACTCTCTTCTGTATTGATTACTAGCTGGGCCTTCTCTCGAAAGCGCTCAACGCTTTGGCTTTGAATAATCCGTAAGGCTTCTTCTTTATTCAGTCCCCGACTTTCTATCAAGCGTTGACAACGGATTTCTTCCGATGCTTCCAGATAAAAAATCAGGTCGCATTGAGAAAGAAAATCCTGATTGGGCAAAGCCGTCTCCACCGCAAGCTTTTCTCCCAGTGCTCTTAGCTTCGCTATTTCTTTAGACACTTCTTGAAAAACCAAAGGATGAATCAATTCTTCCAGATGCTTCTTTCTCTCCGGCTCAGTAAACAACAGAGTTCTAAGTCTTGGAAAGGATAAAGTTCCCTCCTTTGTAAATACCGAGTCAGGCAAAAGCTTTTTCATTTCTCTCAAAACGGCTTCTTCTTGGTATAATGCCTTAGCCAACTCATCCATTCGCAAAATACGATAGAAAAAGTCCCTTTGGAGGATGGAAAGTACGGTGGATTTTCCGCTGGCAATCCCTCCGATTACTCCAATGATTTCCTTCTTCACCCTTTCCGCCTTTCCCATTCTTCCATTAAATACAGCCTGGCTTCTTCCAAACCTTCTTCCGTAAAGGGAAAGCTTTTATAGCTTTTCTCCTCTTCTTTCGTATAAGCAAAGGCAAAGGGCTACGGCCAGCAGGCTACCAACAAATGGTTCTCCCCTTCTTCTTCCTTTTTTTCCATAAAATACCGCATTCCCTGAAAGGAAGCGGTATATCTTTCCTTTTTTAAAAAGCTTAGGGGCATTAAATCCTTCTTTTCAATTTCCATTTAGTGAGCCTCATCCCAGTTATTTCCTACAGTGGCCTCTACAATCAAGGGTACCGGCAGGGAAACCACATGTTCCATGGCGGAAACCAGAATATCCTTTACGGTCTCCAGTTCCTCCTTTACAACTTCCAATAAGAGCTCATCATGGATTTGAAGAACTATACGGCTTTGACAGTTCTTTTCCGCCAGTTTCCGATCCACCATAACCATGGCTTTTTTGATAATATCCGCCGCGGTACCTTGAATAGGAGCGTTCATGGCTACACGTTCACTAAAGCTTCTTCTCATAAAGTTGGAGGCATGAATCTCCGGTAAAGGTCTGCGTCTGCCGAAAAGAGTCTTCACAAAGGAATGTTCTCTGGCAAAGGCGACTTCTCCGTCTAAATATTCCTTAACTTTGGGATAGCTTGTGAAATAGCGCTCGATATACTCCTTGGCCTCCTGTCGGGAGATGCTTAAGCCTTCGGAAAGGCCGAAGGCGGAAATACCGTAGACAATGCCGAAGTTCACCGCCTTGGCATTTCTTCTAAGCTCCGGCGTTACCTCTTCCAAAGGCACGTGGAACACTTCGGAGGCGGTTACTCTATGAATATCCGCATCCTTCCTGTAGGCTTCAATCAGTTTTTCATCCTTGGACAAAGAAGCTAAAAGTCTAAGCTCTACCTGGGAATAGTCCGCATCCAGAAAAACAGATCCCTCCTTAGGAATAAAAACGGAACGGAATACCCTTCCCATCTCCGTACGAATCGGAATGTTCTGTAAATTCGGTTCAGTAGAAGAAAGCCTTCCTGTGGCTGTTACCATCTGCTGGAAGCTTCCGTGAATTCTTTGGTCCTCTCCCACATAATTGCTTAATCCTTCCGCATAGGTGGAGTTTAGCTTGGAATAGGTTCTATATTCTAAGATTTTCCCTACAATAGGATAGTCTTCTTGTAATTTTTCTAAAACATCCACCGCAGTGGAATAGCCGGTCTTCGTCTTCTTTCCTCCGGGAAGCTGCATTTTCTCAAAAAGGATTCCCCCCAGCTGTTGAGGAGAATTAATATTAAATTCTTCCCCGGCCATAGAATAGATTTCTTCCTGCAGCATGGCAATATTCTTCTTAAGCTCTTCTCCGTAGGACAGAAGAGCCTCCTTATCTACTAAAATTCCTGCCTTCTCCATACGGTAAAGTACAGGCACCAAAGGCTCCTCCACATCCCGATACAATTCCCACTGCTCTGTATCCTTCAGCTCCTGAAAAATTCTATTTTGAGCCTGCCAAGAAACAAAGGCGGAATATAGCCCCTCCTCAGCGGTATTTTGAAGCTCCTTCTTTCCCGGCAGCACAAGGTCCATATAATCTCTGGCTAAGTCATCATAGGCATAGGAATCCTTTAAAGGGTTCAAAAGATAAGCTCCTAGAGATAAATCATGAATTTCACCCTCTAAAAGCCCCGCCCAAAGATGGTACTGATCCTTTAACTGCAGGGTGAAATATTCTCCCTCCTTCAGAAGCTCTGTTAGCTCCTCTTCGCAAAGGGACAGAGGGATACGATAGAGTCTTGTGTCGGAAAGACAGAGATAAACATACAGCTTTCCCCCATCTGATGGATCTGCTTGCAGAAAAATTCCGGCCGATTTTTGTTTTTTTGCATCCTTAAAGGCGATTTTGGCAAGATAAGGATCTTCCACATCCTTCCATGCAGGAAGACTAAGTTTTTTCTCCGCTGTACTCTCCGCCTCTTCAAAACGGGAATAAAGGGAACGGAATTCCCACTTTCTAATCAATTCCTTACTTTCGGAATTAGCATAGTTTTCCCACTTACAATCGGAAAAATTTAAGCTAATAGGCACATGAATATTGATGGTGGCAAGCTCCTTGGAGAGCTTCGCCAGTTCAAAATTCTCCTTAAGGTCCTTTCCGGCACTTGGTTTTCTGGGCACCTTAAATTCAGGATCCTCTGCATGGGCATAGGCCTCTTCAATACTTTTATACTTTTGGATAATCCAGGTGGCGGTTTTTTCTCCCATTCCCGGAACCCCCGGAATATTGTCGGAGCTGTCTCCCATAAGAGCCTTTAAATCAATAAACTCTATAGGGCTTACCCCCCATTCCTCCTCCACATCCTTGGGATAATAGGAAAAAACCTTAGTTTCCCCCTTGGAGGTTTTGGGAATACTGATTTTTATATGTTCATCGGACAGCTGTAACAAATCCCGGTCTCCGGAAACCACCACTACTTCCTTCCCCTCTGCCTGCATTCGCTTGGCAATGGTTCCCAGAATGTCATCCGCTTCAAAACCCTCCATCATCAGGAGAGGCATATGCATTTTCCGTAAAAGCTCCTGCAATAAAGGAACCTGTTCCTTCAGCTCCTCCGGCATTCCCTTTCTGGTTCCCTTATATTCCGGGAAGAGCTTATGGCGAAATGTGGGCTTTGGAACATCAAAGGCCACCGCCACATACTCCGTTTCTTCCGCCTCTATTTCTTTAAACAAAATGTTTAAAAAGCCATAGATGCCGTTGGTGGGAATTCCCTCTTTGTTGTTCAAAAAAGGAACCCCGTAAAAGGCCCTGCTTAAAATACTGTGACCATCGATTAATAAGATTTTCTCTCTTTTCAATGCCTTACTCCTATCCTATAAATCCGTACAAACTATACCAGGCAGAAAAGAAAACTGCCCAAAATAGAAGGGAATGTACCACAATTCTTAGTCCCCTGAAAAAATGGTTTTGGAAGATAAAAAAATTGGCTTCTTCTATTAAGTTTTGATAGGATTTTTCCAGCTGCAGCTCTTCCTGTTCTCCCTCCAGGCTCTGTAAACCCTCATATATCATATGGGTAATTCTGAGCTCTTCCCGGCAGTCTTTACAGGATTCCATATGTTCCAAAAAGGACTCACATTGCTCCTCTTCCCAGTTGCCCTGGATAAAATCATTAATATATTTTCTAGCCTCTAAACAATTCATTTTTCTCCCATTTTCTTGATAAAGGACTTGCAAAGAAAAGAAAAAAGTGGTAACCTAGGTTCTGTTCTTGCCGCCGTGGCGGAATGGCAGACGCACTTGACTCAAAATCAAGCGGGAAACCGTGCCGGTTCGAGTCCGGCTGGCGGCATGAAGGAGAGAGAAATCTCTCCTTTTTTTATGCCATTTTCCAGTCCTATATAATTCTATAGCTCATTAAAATCCGCTATCACAATATGCTTTTTCAATTAGCTTTTTTAATTAGCTTTTCGATTAGCTTATTCGATTAACTTTTTACTATCCGCTTCCTGCGATTTTCTCTTATCCTTATTTTGTACCGAAAATTCTGTCTCCGGCGTCTCCCAGGCCCGGGCAGATATAGGCATTTTCATTTAACTCTCTATCCAGATTACCCACATAAATCTGCACATCCGGGTGGGCTTCATGCAGCTTCTTTACCCCTTCAGGAGCGGCAATGATACAAACAAATTTAATCTTCTTTCCCCCGTGCTTTTTAATCTGGCTGATAGCATCCACTCCGGAGCCGCCGGTAGCCAACATGGGATCGCAAACCACAATAATTCTTTCTTCGATGGGGTTTGGCAATTTACAGAAATATTCCACCGGCTTATGGGTTGTTTCATCTCTATACAGACCGATATGTCCAATCTTTGCGGAAGGAACCAAGGCTGTAAGTCCGGAAACCATTCCCAGTCCCGCTCTCAAGATGGGAACAATTGCCAGCTTTCTTCCGGCAATAACCAAGGTCTCTGTCTTTTCGATAGGGGTTTCCACCGGCATTTTTGTCATAGGTAGGTCGGACAAAGCCACAAAACCCATCAGCATGGCAATCTCTTCCACCAACTGGCGAAACTCATTGGTTCCGGTATTTTTATCTCTTAAAATAGAAATTTTGTGGGTGATTAAAGGATGGTCTAAAATAATTACATTCTCTCCAAATTCGTTCATGGCTTTTCCTTTCCTATTGTTCTAATCCAGGGTACAAGTAATCTTTACTCCGTTAAGACGATAGTACAGAGTATTTTCTTTTTCAAGTCTTTTCTGTTTCTTTTATCATTCCAATAAAGAAGAAGCATTGTATTCGTTCTCAACATCCAAAAATAATGTATTGTCTTTTACTGCGTATATTTCTAATTCTCGTCCTATCTCTCTTCTTTTTTTACAATATTGTTCTTGTCTTTATAGATATGACAGGAAGGAACAATACCCCGTACCGGAGATAGTGGATAAATATTGGAATGAGAGCAAAGGATGGTTCCCGGATTCAAAACGGACTGACAGCCTACTTCCACATGTTCTCCCACAATGGCACCGAATTTTTTCAAGCCTGTTTCAAGCTCTCCGTCTTCCGCATAAATCTTCACCAAAGTCTTGTCGGATTTAACATTGGAGGTTAATGCCCCTGCTCCCAGATGAGAATATTCTCCTAATATAGAGTCTCCCACATAGTTGTAATGAGGAGTTTGCACATGGGGGAAAAGTACCGCATTTTTAAATTCACAGCTATTTCCTAAAACACAGCCCTCTCCGGCAAATACATTTTCCCGTAAAAAGGCTCCCGGTCTGACTTCACAGTTTGCCATAATAAGAATATTCTCTCCCAGATAGACATTGGGATAAAGCTTTACGCTCTCATGGACAAAAACTCCTTTTTTTACCTCCTGAAAACCTGAGGGAAGCTTTTCCTGCATAGCGGAAATCCAAGTCTTAATCTTCGGCAAGGCCTCCCAGGGATATTGACATCCTTCAAAAAGGGATTGGTAAGGCTCCTTTAAAGATGAATAAAAAGCTTTACATTCCAAGTCCTTCTTTTTCATTTTTGCTCCTCTCTTTGTCGTAAAATTACAGTTCTAAACTTCTATCAGCTCTTTCCCATTTTAATGATTAAAAACCCGGCAATATACTTTATAAGCCCTTTACCTTGTTGGTATTCTTCTCCACAAAGGCTTCCAGCTTCCGCATATATTCTTCTTCCGAAATTTCTCCTCCCTCCACATAAGAAAGTCCCTTCTCCCAGGAGGCGGTAAGGGTAGGATTCAATAAAGCCGGTATGGATTTGGAAAGAATCTGCACAATTTTTTCTCCAAGCACACTGGGACTAAGCTGCTGATTCTTTTTTTCCAGTTGAATATACTCATTTTTTTCCAGCTTGCTTAAGATCCCGGCTCTGGTAGCGGATGTTCCTATCCCGGAGCCCTTAATCTGGGCACGAAGCTCTTCATCTTCTATCAGTTTTCCCGCATTTTCCATGGCCAGAATCATGCTTCCGGAGGTATAACGCTTTGGAGGCTGGGTTTCACCCTCCTTTAGCTTAAGCTCCTGTAAATAAAGCTTGGCGCCCTTTTTCAGTTCGGAAAGCTTGGGATTTCCATTTTCCGTGACGGCTTCTTCTGAATCCATTTCCTCTGAATCCTGTCCGTTTTCTTTTCCGGCAAGATCTCCGGTTGATGCATCTTTATTCTTCTCTTTCTTTTGATAGAGACAAAGGTAGCCTTCCTTCACCAAGACTTTTTCGTTGGCGGTAAAACACTCTCCCAAAACCTCTATTTCCAAAGCAATTTTTTTATACTCGGCAGCAGGATAAAAGATGGATAGAAAACGACGAATAATAAAGTCCAATACTCTCTTTCCCTGATAGGAAAGGGAATTGTATTGTCCTGCTCCCTGTCCCGTGGGAATAATGGCATAGTGATCCGTAATTTTTTTGTCGTCTGTATACCGGGAACGGGCAATGGATTTCACACTGTCCATAGCAAGAACCTCTTTGGCATACTTTGCATAGGGCGAAAAAGACAGAAGCCCCTGAATGTTTTTTCCGATTTCTTTGGCTACCGCAGTAGATAATACTCTGGCATCCGTACGGGGATAGGTACACATTTTCTTTTCATAAAGTTCCTGTACAAGCTTTAAACACTCGTCAGGACTAATCTTTAAAGACTTGGAGCATTCGTTTTGAAGTTCCGCCAGATTGTATAAAAGAGGAGGATTTTTGCTTTCCTTCTTTTTCTCCAGAGCAGTAACTCTTCCCTCTCTAGGTAGAGGGGAAAATACCCCTAAAAATTCCTCTCCCTTTTCCTTTTGCAGAAAGCCGATATTTTTGTATAAATCCTTCTCTTTATAATAAGGACTTTCCTCTCTGCTTCGAAACTCGCAAAGAAGACCGGCTTCTCCTCCCTCTTCCAGGGAAAAATCCCCCATAGGTTTATAGAAGACAGTCTTTTGAAATCGGCGGATTTCCCACTCTCTTTGGACAATCATGGCTAAAACGCAGCTCATCACTCGCCCCACGGCAATCAAGGCGCTTTTTTCCTTACCAAGGCTTTTTGCCAAGGCTCTGCCATACTTTAAGGTCAATACTCTGGAAAAATTGATTCCCATAAGATAATCTTCCTTGGCTCGTAAATAGGCGGCTTTGGCTAAAGAGTCATAGGCGGACTCCGCCTTTGCTTCCCGAATTCCTCGAAGAATCTCTTCCTTGGTTTGAGAATCAATCCAAACTCGCCTTTCCTCCGCCTTTAAATTCTTGCAAAAGGAAGCTACCAAGCGGTAAATATATTCTCCCTCCCGTCCGGAGTCGGTACAGACATAAATGCAGCCGACATCTTCCCGTTCCATAAGGCCGGTAACCTGTTGAAATTGCTCTTTAACGGAAGGAATTACTTCATAAAGAAATTCCTTGGGAAGGAAGGGAAGGGTTTCCATACGCCAGCTCTTGTATTTCTCGTCATAGACCTCCGGATAGCTCATACTGACCAGATGTCCTACACACCAGGTAAAGATATGCTCTCCCGCTTCTATATATCCCCTTCTTCCGGGAGAGTTGGTATTAACTCCCAGGGCTTCCGCAAATTGCTTGGCTACAGAAGGTTTCTCCGCTATATATAAATTTTTTTTCTTTCCTACATCTGTATTTGACATGAAATCTCTATATTTTCTATAAATTCCTTCTTAGTATATTTAAATCAATCTTTGCCGAAAACGATAGATG
>CALIEL010000114.1 GCA_938022235.1 Oribacterium parvum | reverse complement strand
TTCAAGGCATCCCAAATAATATTCGTTTTGACAATCAGAAACACGCCAACGGCCACAAAAAGCAGAAGGAAAGGCACGGCAAGAGCGGTATGGAGATCATCTTCTCCGAAAATAATCATACTGATAAAGATGGGACTTACCGCAATGATGCAAAGAAAAATACCTAAAATCATCTGAGAAGTATAAGTTCCCTGGTAACGGGATTTTTTCTCCTGCACCATACCATTTACCCCGTAAGCAGTATTCAGAAGCTCTTTTTCTATATAATGGAATCGATCCCCTTCAATGGAGTTTTTGATAAATAAGGCTACTCCTGCTCCTGCTAAAAGAAAGAGGAAGAGCACACCGATACCGACTGCTTTTTCCTCGGAGAGGGGAATACGGGCGCTTTCCTGAAGAGTGCTTAAAGCAATCAATAGGCTGGGGGAGAGAATACAAAGCAATACGCCCAGAGCAATCTGGGAAGCTGCTTGATTCTTGTGTTCCAGAAAAGCATTGGCCTCCTCCATGGAAACAGGAACCTCCTTTAAGGAAGATTCCGTATCAATCTTTGGGGCTTCTTCCGGGCTGTCCAGCTCTATCTCATCCTTTAAGAGGTAATCCGTGCTTACGGAAAAGACCTCGGATAACTTCAAAATCTTATTCATATCCGGAATGGACTGGGCGCCTTCCCATTTGGAAATGGACTGCCTGCTGACTTCCAGCTTCTCTGCCAGGTCTTCCTGAGACCAGCCATTTTTCTTTCGTAATTCAATAATCTTGTCTGCAAGTATCATACTTTACTCCTTCTCTTTTTTTAGGAAAATGTCTTTGCTCGCTACGTTTTTACGTCTCTCATACTATCGAAAAATCCGGTTGCAGGGAAGAAAGCAGGCTTGTCAATTTGACAACCGACGGTTGCAAAGCCTTGATTTTCCGTGGAAAAATAATATTTCGAAGAAAAGCTTCAGAATGGAGAAGTGTGATGACCGAATTGAAACAACAGTTTTGTGAAAACGAGATCCGATATGTGCTTGTCGGGGATTATTATATCCCGAACTTGACTTTAGTGGAAGAAGAAAGAAGGATTGGGCGCAGTCTTTGAACTCCTGCTTGCATGAGTTTGTAATTCACTTGATTTATTAAGAAAGGTATAGTACGATTGCATTACAAACAAATGCAGATTTAATGGAGGTGTGACTATGGCAAATGGATTACTTCAGCTTCGTATAGACGAAAACCTTCGGAAGGAAGCTTCCGATGTATATTCTCAGCTCGGCCTTGACTTGCCTACGGCAATCCGGATGTTCCTGACTCGTTCTGTGCAGGTGCGCGGCATTCCATTCAGCATGATCCTGCCGGAAGAGAACTATAAGGCGACGGCAGCTGTCGCTGCCATGAAGCGCATGAGTAGTGATGCGGAGAATGCCGGTGTAGCCGACATGACGCTGGATGAAATCAATGCGGAGATCGAAGCCGTAAGGAATGGGAAATAACGTATGAAACTATATGCAGTGATAGATACCAATGTGCTGGTTTCTGCTCTTCTTCGCTGGGATTCCGTGCCCGGAGCGGTTCTGGAACAGGCTCTTGTGGGAAGCATTGTTCCTCTCCTTAGCGATGAAATCATGACTGAATACGAAGAGGTACTGCGGCGGAAGAAATTCCCCTTTAAGGAAGAGGATATCCAAGCCGTGACAGATGGGATTCGGATGCGTGGTGTGTTCCTTGACCCGGAGAAGCTGGAGGAAAACCTGCCCGACCCGAAGGACGTAATCTTTTATGCGGTCACTATGGAAGCCAGAAAAGATAGTGACGCTTATCTGGTGACCGGAAATATCAAACATTTCCCGCTGAAGCCCTATGTGGTGACGCCGAGGGAAATGCTAACGATCCTGGAGAACGGCGGAAAGTCACTCCCGGAGGAAGCAAATAATGATGAATGATGCGCTTATCAAAAGTTTTTGCAGACGCTGTCTGTAAAATTGGAGAGAGGTCGTAATTTTCTAAATATCTTCATTCTCTGAATCTCTACATTTTCAAAACTGATTCAATACTTAGACGAAGGGCGATTTCCCGGGAACCAATACCGAAGGAGCGCATATCGTGTTCCTCTACATTTGCCAAAGAATCTCCGGTGTAGAGCAGACTACCCCATTGAATATCCCGCATCTTTGCCACAGCTGCCAGGGCGGAACATTCCATTTCCACAACGGTACAGCCTTCCGATTTTCTATATTCTACCTTTTCTTTGGTTTCTCGAAAAAATCCGTCGGTGGACCAGGTAATTACCTCTTCATAGGGCAAATGATGGGAACGAAGAACTTTTTCGATAGCCTTTCTTGGGGCTTCCTCTATGTCCACGAAGCGGGAGGGCGGAAGATAATGGTAGGAAGTGCCTTCGTCCCGCAGCGCCTTTTTCGGAACCAGAAAAACGCCTTCCTCCTTATGAACCAATACACCGCAGGAACCACTGCTGATGACTTTTTTAACGCCATGGGCAATGAGCCAATCCAGAATCTGTGCGGCAGGGGCGGCACCTACAGGAGCCTGTACCAAGAGGAAGGGGATTCCATTTTCCTCCAATAAAAAAATGGGATATTGCATGGTGGCGGAGAGAAAATGGGTCAGTACCTTTCCGCCATGCTGTAAGGCATATTTTTCTATTGTGTCCTGTAAAAAGGCAAAAACGGCCCTCTCCGGAAAATGCACATCCAGTGCTTCGTGACCCGGCTCTAAAACGGCACTGGGGTCGGAATCAAATTCCAAGATGGGGATTTCGTGTTTTTGAATACTCATTTTGGCCTCTATTTTTCTCTTTTTAAAAGGGTTTTATGGCAAAATAATAGCAATATTTTTTATAAAGTCTTAGTATACATGGGAAAATAAGAGATTCGCAAGAAGGAAAATAGTAAGGAAATTTAAATATTTAAATTGTATGAGACTAACTATTAATAGTCAAGCATAAGATTAAGATTTTTAGAATAAAATACGGA
>CALIEL010000113.1 GCA_938022235.1 Oribacterium parvum | reverse complement strand
GCCAGCTTAATGGAAGCGGTATCCTTCTTTAATTATCTTCTCTTATTTTTAGGAGGCAGTATTCTGTTCTTCGGTACCTTGGCGGTGTATTTTACCGGACGAAGAGTGACAAGACCTTTAAAGGAGCTGGCAAAACTTTCCCAAAAGATGAGCCAACTGGATTTCACCGCCCGTTTTCAGGTGAGCAATCTGGAGGAAATCGAGGTTTTGGGAGAGTCCATGAACAGCCTTTCTCAAAGGCTGGAGGATACCATAGGAGATTTAAAAAAAGCCAACAATGAACTGCAAAGTGATATAGAAAACAAAAATCTGATTGATCAGAAACGACAGGAATTTGTGGCCAATGTTTCCCATGAGCTAAAGACCCCTATTGCCCTGATTATGGGCTATGCGGAGGGACTGGGAGAGGGACTTTGTGAAGATGAGGAAAGCAGAGCCTATTATTCCTCCGTGATTGTGGATGAGGCGAAGCGAATGAACCACATGGTAAAGGAATTGATGAGTCTTTCCGCCATGGAGCAGGGAAAGGATTTACCGGATTTCAGTCTTCTGGATATGGCCAAGCTTACCAAGGGGGTACTCAGCACCATGGAGATTCTTTTGAAACAGGAAGGAATTTCCGTAGAGGTGGATATTCCGGATGGGCTTTTCCTTTGGGGAGATGAGTTCAAGGTGGAAGAAGTCTTGATGAATTATCTGCAAAACGCCATTCACCATGTGGGAGAGCCGAAGCAAATCAGCGTTTATACGGAAAATCGGGGACAAAAGACGGTGGAAATCCATGTACGAAATACCGGAAATCCCATTCCTGAAGAGGATTTACCCAGAGTCTTTGAGAAATTTTACAAGGTGGATAAGGCCCATTCCCGTTCCTACGGCGGCTCCGGCCTGGGGCTTAGCATTGTAAAGGCCATTATGGACAGCCATCATCAGGAATGTGGCTGTAAAAATACTTTAACCGGAGTGGACTTTTGGTTTACTTTGGAAAAGGGAGAGATGGGAAAAACTTAATTTCTTTGAAATTATGATGCAAAATAGTATTTCTATGCTATACTATAGAAGATTCTGAAAGGAGGACTTCATGGAGAATATGAACAATTATGAAAATGATAATATGCAGAACTGGCAGCAGGAAGAGCTACCTGTTTATCAGCGTGAGCTTTCCAGAAGACAGTACAATGTACTGATTGGTGTGCATCTGCTCTATGGTCTGGCACTAACCGCCTTTATATGCATGAAGCTGCCATATATTATGCCTCAGATTTATTCTGTACATCCTGTGGCTTTTACTGTAGGCTTCTTTGCTATATGTCTATTTGGAGGAGTTATTGGAAAAAGAGAAAACTATATTCTTTCTTTTATTAGCTATACTATAATAGTGCTTGCTTTTGGGGCGTCCCTTTCTTTTACCCTTCTATTATACCCGGTATACTTGATTTTTATTGCGGCAATTTTAACCTTTGTAGTGGTATTAACCATGACAGTGGCGGCAGTCTTTATGCCGGATGCTTTCCTTTCCTTGGGGAAAGTACTCTTTATTTCCCTGATTGGTTTGGTAATCGCTGAACTTACTTGCGTTGCCTTAGGTCTTTTTATACCAAATTTCCTTTTACTGATTGGTATTTTTATTTTCTCCTTATATGTAGGGTATGACTGGGCAAGAGGGCAGCAGTATCCATCTCTCCCAAGCTATGCTTGCTATACCGCATTACAGCTGTATATGGATATTTTTAACCTCTTTGTCCGTATCCTTCGTTTGATGGGTAGAAGAAGATAATATTAAGAACTGAAAGAGCTGTAAGTAAGCGAACAGGATAAGGATATTTTGTATTCGCAATAAGTTCAGAATTTTTAAAGGAATTTAACAAGGAAAAGGAAGACAGGGATGTTGGTCTTCCTTTTTTCTCGCAAAGAAAGTATTGTGTTTTTAAGAAAATAAGCACAGTAAACGAAAAGAGAATCGAATGAAAGAAGAAGCGTTGCAAAGAGAAAATCTGCGAAGTACGGTCTCTCGAAGAGAAGATCCGCAGATAGAGATAGAGAGTCTGCAAATAGAAGAGTTGCAAAGAGAACTTAGGATATTGATGCAGGAGATGCTGTTAAAGCATCAGGAATCGGATGCGGAAGTCTTTCGGGTTTGGTGGGAGGAAGAAGGACGAGAGGGACGTTATTTTTCCCTCCAAAGAAGAATTGAGGAACTGGAAGAAGCGGAGTGGAAGAAGAGAATTCTCCCCTATGCCTATGAAGAGGATGTGTTTCATGAACTGTAAGCATTGTCAAAGAGAAATTGAAGATTCGGCTACTGTATGCCCCTATTGTAAGACTCCCGTCATTCGTATTACGCCGAAAAAGGTCTGCGGGTATTGCTACACGGAGTTAAAGAAGGGGGATAAGGTTTGTAAAGGTTGTGGCAGGAAGATTCCGGAGGAGCTTTTAAAGCTTTGGGCGGAAGAGGCAAAGTCTTCCCAAAATCCGGAAGGACAGCGGAATAAGACAGGAGCGGAAGAGTCTATGCAGCATGAGAAGAATCCTTCTGAAAAAAGAGAAATTCTTCTCTTTTCCAAAAAGGGAAAGGAGGCAAAGCCAAGTGCTCCGGATCAGGAATTTTTATGTCTGATGTTAAGCATTTGTCCGCCCCTTGCGGCGGTAATCTTTCGTCTTCTCTTTTCTTCCACAGGATTTCTGCCCTGGCAGATAACGATTCTTTTCGTCTACTGCCTTTCTTCCATGGCCTTGGCGTATTTTTTGGAAGGAAGCATTGCCAAGCGTTGGAAAGAGGAGAAGGGGAAGGCACTGGGGGAAGGGTACAGGAGCTTGTTTTATCTTTGCCCCCCGGTTACCATTTACTTCCTTCTGAAGGAAAATGAGAAGAACCAATTTTCCTTCTTCCTGGTTCTGCATTTTGCTTTATTATTACTCTGCTTTTTGCCCTTTTATTGATTTTCGGAAAATGAAGATGGATAGAAAGGAAGAAAAGCTATTGAATACTTGAAGGAACCATGAAAGGAGAACAACTTGATCTATTCCTTTTTTGCCCTGCTTTCCCGAATGAAATATATTGACCGCTGGGCTTTGATGCGAAATGCCAGGGAAGAGAATCTTTCCGAACATTGCCTGGAGGTGGCAATTTTAAGCCATGCCTTGGCGACCATAGGAAATCTTCGCCTGGGAAAGAAGCTTTCTCCGGAAAAATTAGCCTTGAGAGCCTTGTATCATGATGCCTCCGAAATCCTCACCGGAGATATGCCCACTCCCGTAAAATATGGAAAGGAAACTCTTCGTGCCGCCTATAAAGAAGTGGAAAAGGAGGCGGAGGAGCAATTGCTTCTGGCTTTGCCTAAGGATATGCAGGGGGCGTACAGGGAACTGTTCTTTCCGGCTGAGGAGGAGAATGCCGTCTATGAAAATAGGCTCTTAAAGGCGGCGGATAAGCTTTCCGCCTTAATTAAGTGTAGGGAGGAAATCAGAGCCGGCAATCAGGAATTTTCCACAGCTTTACAATCCACAGAAAAGATCATAGAAAATCTGGCGAAGGAGCTTCCGGAGCTTCGTATTTTTATGGAGGAGTTTTTACCGGCCTACGGAAAGACGCTGGATGAACTTACGGAATCTATTTTGCAAAAATAAAGGAGCAACAGCAAAAATAAAAAGTCGGCTGTATTTTTGCATTGACAATGATAGAAT
>CALIEL010000112.1 GCA_938022235.1 Oribacterium parvum | reverse complement strand
AGGCGGAAAGAAAGCGGAAGAAGGTCAGACTACGGCAGCAGGTACCGAGCAGGGCTCAGGAAAGGCTACAGAGCAGGCGGGAGAAAAGGCGGAATCTAAGACTGCTGAAACTGATGAAAAGTCCAGCTTTAGAACCGTAGATGAAATTAAAGAATCCGGTGTGATTCGTATCGGTGTGTTTACGGATAAGGCACCCTTTGGTTATGTGGATGAAAAGGGTGTAAATCAGGGCTATGATGTATACTATGCCCACAGAATTGCGGATGATTTAGGGGTAAAGGTGGAATTTACTTCTCTGGATCCCGCTTCCCGTGTAGAGTATGTTTCTACCGGAAAGGTGGATATTACCCTGGCGAACTTTACCGTAACCAAGGAAAGAGCGGAGAAGGTGGATTTTGCCCTTCCTTATATGAAGGTGGCTCTCGGCATAGTTTCTCCGGACAATGCGGTGATTAAATCTGTAGATGAGTTAAAGGGAAAGACCCTGATTATTGCTAAGGGAACCACTGCGGAGACTTATTTTGAAGCAAACCATCCGGAAGTGAAGCTGCAGAAGTATGATGCCTATGCGGATGCTTACAATGCACTCCTGGACGGAAGAGGAGATGCTTTCTCTACCGATAACACCGAGGTCATTGCTTGGGCCAAGTCCAATCCGGGCTTTACCGTTGGCGTGGAGACCTTGGGAGATTATGATACCATTGCCGCTGCAGTGGCTAAGGGTAATGAAAGCCTTCTGAACTTCCTGAACGAGGAAATTGAAACCCTTGGAAAGGAGCAGTTCTTCCATAAGGATTATCAGGAAACTCTGGAGCCTGTTTTCGGTTCCGATACCGATCCGGACAGCATTGTAGTAGAGGGCGGAAAGCTTAGCTAAATTGTTATGCGCTTCAGTGCTATAAAAAAATATTTTTGTAGAAAGTAATTAACATTTAAGAAAAATACAAAAAGAGAGAAAAGAGGGGATTATATCTCCTCTTTTTTTTGACGATAGAGGTAAAGCAAAGGTTTAAACTGCTTCCTTCAGGGAAACAGCTTGGAAGGACAGCAGGAAACAGTTTCGATGGATGAGCAAGGATGCTCTGTTGCGTGGGAAGGAGTCAAATTGAATACAGAACAAGAACTTCTTCCGGGATGGATGAAGGAAAAGGACAGCTTAGGCAGTATTTTCAAGGATCCTTTAAGTAAGACCGTAAAAAACCAGGCCTTTCGGGATTTGGCAGAGCGCTACATGGAAGAAGGGCAATGTGCGATTTACTTCAATATTATAGATTTTAAATTATACAATGAGCGCTTCGGCTTCGAGGCGGGAGATGCTTTGATTCTGGCTATGGCGAAGATTTTGAAAAAATATTTTCCTTATGCCTTGATTACCAGAATGTATGCGGACCAGTATGTTTTATTAACCCCAAATTCCGGACATTATGAGGCGATTTGTAAGGTGAGAGCCGCCATACAAAAGCTGGATCTTCCCATGGCTTTGGATTTTAAAGCGGGAATCTGCTTTGTCCGGGAACAAAAGAGCATCAGCACAATATGTGACAAGGCCAAAACAGCCTGTGACAGTATCAAAAAAGAGCGGGAAGTTTTCTCCCGTTATTATGATGAGGAGCTGGGACAGCTTCTGACTAAACAAAGATATATTGTGGATCATATTGAGGAGGCTATGGCAGAGGGCTATATCAAGGTCTATTATCAACCTTTGGTACGGGCTTTGACCAAGGAAATCTGCGGTTTCGAGGCCTTAGTGCGCTGGGCGGATCCTCATTACGGCTTCCTCTCCCCTGTGGAGTTTATTCCGGTGTTGGAAGAGTATCATTTGATCCATCGCCTGGATCTGTATGTACTGGAGAAAATTTGTCAGGATTATCAGAAAACCAAGGAAGATGGGGGTAGTCTGGTGCCTGTTTCCTTGAATCTTTCTCGAATGGACTTCGAGCTTTGTGACGTTTTCCGGGAACTGGAAGAGCGGATGACGAAGTATCAGGTACCCAGAGAAATGTTGACTTTGGAAATTACCGAGTCGGTTTTAAACAAAAGCCAGCTTCTTATCAGCAGCCAGATTAAGCGCTTCCATGAGGCAGGCTATAAGGTTTGGATGGATGATTTCGGTTCCGGCTACAGCTCTTTGAATATTTTGAAGGATTTTGATTTTGACCTGTTGAAAATCGACATGCTGCTTCTTCGGGAATTCAATGAGAAGTCCAAAAAAATTGTCAGCTCCATCGTGGACATGGCAAAGAAGATCGGCATTCGTACCCTGGCAGAGGGTGTGGAAACAGAGGAACAGCTGGAATTCTTAAGGGAAATCGGTTGTGAGAAGCTACAGGGCTACTATATCGGAAAGCCTGCCCCCTATCTGGAAAGCATTATGCAATGTAAGGAAAAGGGATTTCCCTTTGAGGCGGCTTGGAAGAGAAAATACAACGATGACCTTGGAAATGTAAATCTTATGGGTACGAATTCTTTCCGTAGCGGAAAGGAAACGGATGGCGAGGAGGAAGAAGGATTTCCTTTAGCCATTGTGGAGCGAATGGGAGATCGTGTGGAGTTTCTCTATGTGAATCCCCCCTTTGAAAGGGAATTGTCCATTATGGAAGGTTTAAATTCCGGCGTAGCCCAGGAGATTCTCAACAACAGGGAAGAAGAGATTTATCGGAGTATCCGGCATTATCTGGATGACCTGTCAAAGGGCTTGGAAACAGGATTGGACACCATGGGAGGCGATGCCTTTTTCGCTATTCGAGGTAGGGAAATCAGCCATATTCCGGGGAGAAATGCCTACCTTGTGAATTTGCAGGTTTTTCAGGGGAATTTCTTAAAGCTGAAGCAGAAGAAAATGATGGAAAGGGTCAAGGACTTGTACCGAGGCTATGAGCTGGTGCTTTTGACCAATCCCGGCAGAGGCGGTGCGGAAATTCTCTATGAAAAAGAGGGAACTTATTCCTTCTCTATGGAGGGGAAGATTTTGGAAGAATTTGCTGGGCAGGTATTTTCCAAAGAAGAAAGCAAACGTTTTTTCCGCTTTTTGCAAAAGAACAAAAGGATTAAGGAAAGTGAATTTGCTAAGGAAGACTTTTTCCTGGCAAAGAATCCCGGCGGGGGCACCATGGTTTTGATGGTCAGCCTGAAACCCTCGGAGCTGGAGCAAAAGGGGAATATTTTGGTGAGCATCCGGAAGATTTATAAGGAAAGCATCGCCGCATTGATTCACAAAACTCTTTTGGAAGAAAGAGAGAAAGAGAAGGAAGAGAAGTAAGGGAGAAGAAGTATGTCTTATAAGGATATGAAGTTGCGTAGTAAGTTTATTTTTACACTGGTTCTCATGACGATTATGGTTACACTCTTAATCGGCTTGGCACAATTCTCATTTTTGAAGATGAGTGACATGATGGTGAATGACTTTGTGCAGATTGAGTATGACAACATGAAGTCTCAGATGAGTATGCGAAAGGATATCCAGAGTATCAATAAGCGTTTACTTTTGGCCATGTATGATACTGCCAACAATCCGGTAAAGGAGCAGAGAGAGGACTTTGACAGTCGTTTTAAGGATATGCGGGATAAGCTTTCCAAACTGGAAAATACACTGGAGGATAAGACTTTATTAGAGAATCTTTCTACTGCAATGGATGCTTTGGAGAAGGACAGCTATGCCCTTCTGGATATGCTGGATAAGGGAGACACGGCAGGGGCGATTGCTTCCTATCAACAGGGCTTTAATGCGGTAACCTCCGAGAACTTTGTATCCGCCCTTTCTGCAGTAGGAAAGCTTTCCGATGAACACTCTGAAGCGAAGATTCAGGAGGCCAAGGATATGCGGTCTAGGGAAAGCTTGCTTTTGGGCGTGGTCTTTGTCATCGTAATTCTTCTTTGTGTCTTTGCCTTCCTGAAGCTGCAAAAAGACATTACCGGAAGAATCGGTACGGTTTCCAAGGCAATCAAAAGAATGCGCAGCGGTCATTTAAATATTGCTTTCAATAAGAAGTATATCGGCAGCGACGAGCTGGGAGAGATGGTGGACGACTTCTCCGCCCTGTCCGGAGAATTGAAGAAGATTATTACCGACATTTGTGCGGTTTTATCCGAGATGAGCAAAGGAAACTTTGCGGTACAGTCCATGGATGAAAATATGTATGTGGCGGATTATGCCAGCATTTTACAGTCCTATAGGGAAATCAACCAAAATTTGAAGAATGTTTTCGGCTCCATCAATCAGGTGGCGGCGGATGTTGAGTCCGGTTCCGAGCAGATTGCCAACGGTTCCGTGGCCCTTTCTCAGGGGGCTACAGAGCAGGCTTCCACCTTGGAGGAGTTAAGTGCCAGCATTTATGCGCTTTCCACAAGAATCAGTGCCCAGGCACAGAAGGCGGGCAATATAGAAAGCTATTTCGGAGAGGTTTCCGAGAAGATTTCCGATGAAAACCAGCAGATGGGCGAGATGCTCTTGGCTATGGAGGAAATCGAGGATAAGTCCAATCAGGTAGAGCGTATCATCAAGGCCATTGATGACATTGCTTTCCAGACCAATATTTTGGCATTAAATGCAGCCATCGAGGCAGCCAGAGCCGGTGTTTACGGTAAGGGCTTTGCAGTGGTAGCGGATGAGGTCAGAAACTTGGCAGGAAAGTCCGCGGATGCAGCGGCAGAGACCTCTGTTCTGATTGAGAGCACCATCAATGCGGTGAAAAAGGGTGTAAATATCGTGGATCACGCCGCAAAGACACTGGGCGATGTTATGGACGGCTCTGAGAAGAGTAAGGAAATGGTGAGTGAAATTGCCGGTTCCATGGTAACGGATGCGAAATCCATTTCTGAAGTAAGTAAAGGCCTGGAAGAGGTTTCCAAGGTGGTACAACAAAACAGTGCCACTTCCGAGGAAAGCTCCGCATCCAGTCAGGATCTGAATGAGAATGCGGCTTCTCTGAAGGAAATGATTTCCCGTATTCAGGTTTAACAATTCTCCTCCCCGGGCATAAAGCCATGGTAGGCAGAACCGGATAGGGAAGAAAAGAAAAAATAGTTCATTATGTAGAAATAAAAAGATATCTTCTATATAATAGTGGTATTGTTATAAGAATATACAGGCAAACTCCTCTTGGGAAAGAAGGGGAGTTTCCTCTTGAAAAAGAAGAGGAGCGTTTTTAAGGCTTTGGAAAAATAAGGAAAAGCAAAGCCTTTGGACGAAACGGACGGAAAGAACAGGGGAAAAGGAGGAAAGGCCTTATTTTCCCTTGCTCTATTGGGAAAGGAGTGCATATGGAAAAAAGAATGGCAAAAAAAGAATAGACAAATTTTCCCTGCTTTATTGGGGGAGAATTTGTCTATTTTCATGAGCAAAAATGTAAAGGGCAAGCAGCTTTTTTATAAATTAAGTTTTTCCTTCCTTTTCATAAGAAAATGCGAAGATTTTCAGGAAAAAAAGGGGAAAACAGAGACTTGTCATTACGGAAACAGTTTGTTATAGTACCATGGATTTAATATTAAAAAAATCGTAAATTCAGTTCTTGTGCTTATT
>CALIEL010000111.1 GCA_938022235.1 Oribacterium parvum | reverse complement strand
GTTAGGCACGCCGCCAGCGTTCATCCTGAGCCAGGATCGAACTCTCATAAAAAGTTAAGAGATTACTCTCTTTAAGTTCTTTCTCCAGTCAAAACTTAGCTTAGCTTTTGTTTTTCCTTTTTTTACTTTTGGTTTATTAAACCGTTCGTGTAAGTTTCGTTTGAAACATTACTGAAAATTCTTCAAGAATCTTCAGGGTCTGTGTATTATTCGATCTTTGATTTTCAAGGTTCAGTTTTGCAAAAAGTTTTTCGGTTCATCTTGGCTGAAGCCTTGATTTTCCTTGCTTTCTTTTTGCTTTTTGCTGTCTTGTTTTTTGCGACAGCTTGTGTATCTTAACACCCGATAATGGGACTGTCAATAGTTTTTTTAAAATTTTTCTTACTTTTCGATTTTTTGCTTATTTTTTCTCTGCTATCGCCGATAGTAATTACCCATAAATGTTCGTGACATCTTCCCCTATTGCCGGATGAAACAGTATTTCTATAGAACTAAAAACCATTACCGCTTTTAAAAGCAGTATGATAAAGCTTATAGAATCCGTCAAAAAAAGCTTTGTAAAGTTTCCTTTACAAAGCCTTTTCCTCGGAATGACAGGACTTGAACCTGCGGCCTCTTGACCCCCAGTCAAGCGCGCTACCACCTGCGCTACATCCCGATAGGGAAAAATATATCTTATTTTCCCCCACAATGCAAGCTTATTTTGATTTTTTTTGGAAGAAACTCTGGGGAATCTGTTGCACGATTCCAATAGCAATAGCAATGGTAAAGGCTGTAAGAAAGCAAGACCGCCCATATTTTAACGATAATGCTCCATTTCCCGTAATTAAATAATAAATTGCCTTATATACACCAATACCCGGAATCAGGGGGAAGATACTGGTGGATAAAAAGATTGTGGTGGGGCACTTTCTCTTGGCCGCTAAGGATCGGGAGAATACTGCCGCAAAAATCCCCGAAAACAGAACCGCCATGGAATCCATTCCTGAAATATCCTCCACCATCAGATAAATGAACCAGGAAACAGAACCGATAATGCCGATGTCCCAAAAGTATTTATAATGTACTTGATAAAGAAGGGCAAAGGAAACCGTACCCATCCCTGCCGTTACTGCACAGAGCGCTTTATACAATACGCCATAAAAATTTATTCCTTGGGCTTCTCCCATTTGCATAGCAAAAGGTAAAACCTCCGCCGTTGCCGCAACTCCAACGGACATGGAAACGCAGGTAAGCATCGCGGTAAGCAACAAAGATGTTCCTACCAGGTAGTTGTTTTGAGAAAATTCTCTAACGGAATTCGTGAAAAAGGCTCCCGGAACCAATAGCATCAAAGCTCCCAGCATTACTCGACTGGGATGTTCGCCGATTCCGAAATAATACATCACATTTACACTTAGCGTCACCACACAGCTTCCCAAAATCGTCATAATATAACTTGTGCTCACAAAGCGGGACAAGTAATAACTGGCAATTCCCAAACATATACCGGCCAAACCGGATATAGCCGAATCCATAAACGGGACTCCAAGAGCCATGGCAAAACCGAAGGATCCAAAATAGTAGGCAACTAAAATCCAAAAAAATCCATATCCCTCTATTTTATCTATAGCATCCAAGCGTCGAAAAATTTCCGCTTTCGGAATTCTATTCTCCTTGGAAAGACTGCGGGACAAGGTATTCACCTCTTCCACCTTTCGTAAATTATAAACAGTATCCGGTACATTCATTACGCCTGATTCTTTTATACCTTGCTCATTGGTTCCGGAGGCAAAGATTCCTCGATTTAAAACATAAGCGGAAAAATGCTGAACCCCCAGTGATTTTGCTACATAATTCATAGTTTCTTCCACGCGGTAGGTTTCTGCACCGCTTTTCATAAGCATTCTTCCCACCGCCATGGGAATCTCTATATCCAATCCGGAACAACTCTGCCCCTTATCCATTTTTTCCAATAACTCTGCCATCTTAAGCTTCTTCACCCCTACTATGCAATTTTCTCAGCAAAAGAGGGAAGAATTCATCTTCTTCCCTCTTTGAGAATCTCATATTACCCTAGGCAGATTTAAATTGCAAGGGATGAGAGCATAGTCCATCTTCGTATTTTGAAATTTTGTACAAAAAGCTTTATTATGATGGATTTGCCGCACTGCTTTCTGCTGCAGAGCTACTTTCCTTCTCTTCATTTGCAGAAGAGCTTTCTTCCTTATTCTCTGCACCGGACTCTGTGCTTTGCGCCGCAGGATCTTTTACGGTTTCCTCTACTGTATACTTGTCCAGCTTCTGGCTTACACATTGATTCCGAAGAGAATTCAGGTCTTCAAATCCGCTAAAATTGAATTTCACTGTACTGAACCAAGATACCACTCCGGTATCGATGGTGGCGTAGTGATAAGGAATATCCATATCATTTAAATCTACTGTAACCTTACCGCTTCCCTCGTCCATAAGGTTGGTAAATGCGCCTGTAAAATAATAGCTGTGTTGCGCATTGTAACTCTTATCCGGAATGTTAATCTGCACATTGACCTTCATTACCGGGAACATGATGTTGTGCTCAAAAGCATTGGCACTCTTGGAAGTCAGGAAATAATATCCCAAGTATTCCGCTCCAACAAAGCTTACCTCTTCTCCTTGGCTTGCTAACTGAGACTGAATCTTATCCGTAATCTCCTTCTGCATATCCTGCAATAAAGAATCTGAAATTGCGTCAGCCTTTTCCACATAGGAAGGCAAGCCCTCTACCGTGATTTCTTTCTCTGTTTCCTTCGGAGCAATACCGTATTTTTGAATCAAAGATTCCGGATTGGCCGGCTCAATTTTCACCTTTACCTTATCACCATTCTTCAAATCCATGGAAGGTTCAACCGTGAAGTAGTACCCCTTGGAGCCATCCATATCTCCGGTTCCTTTCCACTACACAGCTCCCTCCGGGGAAATGCCGGTAAACTTATAGTCAAAATCCTTAAAGGCATCAAAAAGCTGTACATCCTTTAAACCTTCTACCTTGAATTCTGTTCCCTTCGAAGTGAATTTAACTTTGAACTGTTCTTCCAGTTCTTCCTGATTGAATCCCCAGCTAAGCTTTACGGTCTCTCCGTTCTTCAACTTTCCGTCCGACGAATCCCCTTCAATCTTCCAGTTTCCGTCAACATAGAAATCATAAAGCAGCTCTGCCGCTCCGTAGTTCTTGGTCAAGCTGTCCTGCAGGAAATTTCCACTTTTCTTTAACTTGATTTTCTTTTTGTAATCCTTGAGGTACGCATCCTTGTCAAACTTCACTAAGGCTTTTCCGTAGCCATCATAGCCGTCAAAGCTTACCGTGACATACTTGTCCAAATTGACTTTGGTATTTCTTGGCAATAGAGCGAAGAATGATGCCAAAACAAGCAAAATCAAAACAACGGCAACTCCTACAAAAAGTGCGGAATTATTCTTTCCTGCATTTTCAGCTTTGGCATTGTCCTTTACCTGTTTTTTCGCCTTAATTTCTTTAATCTTTTTATCGGTTTCCGTTTCTGCTTTCTCTTTTAATTCGGATGCCTTTTCCGCCACAGCTGCTCCGGCTGCCGCAGCTACTGTCTCTGCCTTTGCTACTACTTCTTCAGCTTTAGCTCCGGCTTCCTGAGCCGCTTCTTCAGCTTTGGCTTCTGCTTCCTTTGCAAGCTCTGTAGCCTTGTCCTGAACTTTTTCTGCTGCTTCTTCCGCGTGGGCTTGTGCCTCTTGAACAGCTTCCTCAAGCTTGCTTTCTGCTGCTTCAGCCTGCTTTTCCGCCTCAGGAGCAATTTCATTCACTTTATCCTGAGCTTCCTCTGCCAGCTGTTCCACCTGCCCTTGCGCTTCCGTTGCAAGATTCTCAGCCTGATTCTTCAGCTCTTCTTTTCCTTCTTCCAACTTTTCTTCTACAGCTTCAGCTGCCGCCTGCAGATTCTCTGCAGGAGTGCTCCCGGCTTCTCCGGAATCACCCTCTTGCTGTAACTTTTCCTTTTGTTCATCTTGTTGTTCCATACTGACCTCCCCTTAATGAAAAGTATTATTTCACTGACTTAAGAATACCTTTTTAAGGATGAAAATGCAAGAATAATATTATTTCCCAGTAATAAGGGAGAAACCGCATCTTTACAGCCGGTTTCTCCCCTAGATAGATTCTGTGTTTAATTCTTTTCTTTACGTTCTTCCTTCAAGCGCTCTTCGTAATCCTTTAAGGCTGCCAGAGCTTCTCTACTTAATGGATACATGACAATGAGATTGAAAATGGTCATCAATCCAACGCCCATATCTCCCATATCCCACACTACGGTGTATTGCGCCAAGCCTCCCACAAAGAGCATAATCAAAGCAAAAATCTTATAGCCGGTTTGGAACGCCCAGTTGTCTCCGAAAATGTAGGAAATATTGGAACGGGCATAGAACAGGATTCCCAAAAAAGTGGAAAAACTGAAGAGCCACAAAATAATCGCAATAAAAATCTTTCCGAAGGAACCGAAGTGGTATGCCATAGCAGTCTGCAAAATGTCCATTCCCTGCAGATTTACAATCTGCTCTTCCGGTACCAAAAGCATGATAAAAGCGGTACAGGAACAGATTACAATGGTATCAATGAATACCCCCATAGCCTGGAATAATCCGATTTTCGCCGGGTGATCCGTATCTGCCGCAGCTGCTGCACAGGGCGCAGAACCGGAGCCTGCCTCATTGGAGAAAAGTCCGCGCTTCACACCATTCATAACCACCGCACCGAAGCCCCCTGCCACCATTTGCCGAAGGCCGAAGGCTTCGGAGAAAATTCTCTGAAATACAGTTGGCATAGAAGTAATATTTCTCAGGATTACAAAAACAGTAAGAGCAAAATATAAGCCGGCCATCACCGGTACAATCACATCCAAAACCCTTGCTGTAGCGTGTTTTCTTAAGACTATTACCGCCGCCAGAAGCACAAGAATCGCTGTGGAAATAATCGGTTTAACGGAAAAGGCATTTTCAAAAGCGGAGGACACGGAATTGCCAATAACCTGACTGATTCCTCCCCAACAGATTAAACCGGAAAGGGCAAAAAGAATCGCAATAATATTCTTCTTTTTAGGAATTTCTCCATTCAACTCCTCTCCCGGAGCCTTCTTAAAAAAGAAGTCATGGATGTAGTAGGCAGGACCGCCACGGAATCCCCCGTATAAGGGATCCTTTCTCTTATGCAGCTGGGCTAATGTCGCCTCTACAAAAGCAGTGGAAGAACCGATTAAAGCAGTAATCCACATCCAAAATACCGCACCGGCTCCTCCTGCGGAAATGGCTGCAACCACTCCCACAAGGTTTCCCATTCCCACTCTTGTGGCCGTGGAAACAATCAGAGTCTGCAGGCCGGACAGCTTTCCTTTCTTCAGATCGCCCTTTTCCTTTCCTTGAGGCTTTTCCAAAATCACCGCCACCATCTCTGAAAATAAACGGATGGGAAGAAATTTCGTGCGAATCGTGTAATAAATGCCGGCGGGAATTAATAGAATCACCATCAAGGACAGCCCCAGACTGCTTCCTCCGGGTAGTGGAATCTTTACCAAGTCCCCCCATAAAAATCCGGTTACCGCTTCAATCATCGATACAATAAGTGCCATAGTTTCCTCCCCTTCTTGACTTAATCACAAATTTTAGCCATTCCTTCAATATAGTTTACGCTGATACTATTTTCTGCGAATTGGTCTTTGTTTCTTTGCACTTCTACGCTTTTATGCGTTTATGCTTTTATGTGTTAAAGTATTTTCCGTAAAAGAAAAAGCACAATGTGCTTTTCCCTATTGTAACAGCTATTTTCTTTTTGGCAAGGACTTTTCTTTCCTGAGAGGATTTAACAGTATTCATCCAATCCCTTCTTCATAGCATGAATATATGCTTCCTTAACATCCTCCGGCCCTTGAATTTTTACGGCTCCTCCCAAAGAAAACACCCAAGCAAAAAACATTTCACTCACTGCCACATCCACATGACAAATGGCATAGCCGGGCTCTTCCGCAGGAAAGAGGGAAATCTCTTTTCCAAAACGATCCAGGAGAATTCCCACCATTTCCTCCTTAAAGATAAGGCTCACCTTCTTCCGTTCTCCGGCAAACATGGAGAAGGTTCTTTGCCGAAAATGCTCCATATCCAGATTCTGAAAGGCATCCTCTCCCTGTCTTTTTTCCTCCAAAATCCGGATATTCTTCATTTTATCCACCCGGTAGTGTTTAAACTTCTCCTCCTCTCCATCATAGCCGAGAAGGTAATAATTTTCATTTTCCAGAATCAAATTCCAGGGACTGACCAGGTAGGGCTTTTTCTTTTTCTCCACCAGTTCTTTTGCCATATTCCATTGCAGGTAGGAAAAACTGATTTGCCTGTTTTCCGCAATAGCTCTATGCAATTCGTCCACCACATAATAGATGGATTCGTTCATGCTCTTGATTCTTCCGGGGAGCATCAGCTGACGGTTTAATTGTCTGGCTTCATATTCACTGACAAAGGTAGTAAGCTTCTTGATTAGTTCCTTGGATTTTTTCTCCGTAATAAAGCGGGAGGCCTGCACCGCATCCGCCAGAAGCTTACATTCCGCCAGTTCAAATTCCTTACTGCCAAGATAATAGACATAGCTTCTGCCCTGCTTTTCCATCACCACATCATAGCCCATTTGGCGAAGGCACTCCAAGTCATCATAGACACTTTTCCGATCTGTCTCAATATCCAGCTCTCTTAAATAATCTTGGATTTCCGTCATGCTTAGTGGATGCTCTTCATCAGCTTTGTGCAGTAATATTTCTCGCAAATGATACCACTTCCACTTTTGATTCCTTCTTTTCGCCATATCCGCCCCCAAAAATCAGAATAATGCGCTCAAATACTATACACACATTTTAACAGGAAAAGGCACAATAGGATATTCAGAATTTGCAGAATATTCAAAACGAGTATCCCGCCTTTTCAGGATACTCGTTTTAAATAAAAATTATATCGCTTAGTCTAGCAAATTATAAGAGTGCCTCTACTGCCTTCTTCACATCCTCCATAGAGTGGGTTGGCTCAAAACGCTGTACCACATTTCCCTTTCTATCCACCAAGAACTTGGTAAAGTTCCACTTGATATCCGGATTCTTCTTGTATTTTGGATCCTTGGCAAAGCACATCGCCCCCATGGCCATAGCCTTTACGCCCGTTCCAAATCCCTCAAAGCCCTTTTGCTCTTTAAGATAGCCGTATAACGGAAGAGCATTGGCACCATTGACCTCTGCCTTTTTCATCTGATCGAATTCTGTTTTGTACTGTAGGGTACAGAACTCGTGGACTTCATCATCCGTTCCCGGCGTCTGTCCTGCAAACTGATTACAGGGAATATCCAAAATCTCTAAACCCTTTTCATGGAAATTCTCGTAGAGCTTCTGTAAGTCCTCGTATTGAGGTGTAAATCCACAGCCTGTTGCCGTATTGACAATCAAAAGCACCTTTCCCTCATACTCTTTTAGAGATAGCATTTCCCTATTTCTCTTCTCTACACTGTAATCATAAATTCCCATAATTTCCTCCTATACTATACTTTTCCTCGAGCTCTAAACTCTTTTAATAGCCGTTTTATCTATCAGATTGTTCGCAATTTAATTTTACTCTATTATATTTCATTGTCAAGAATTTTTTAGCTTGTATTTTATCCATATTGATTTTGTTACATTTGCAACATTTCTTTTATTTTTTCTTTGCTATCCTAAAGTCGTAAAGAGAAGTTATCAGGAGAGGAGTCTATATGATTACGAAAGAAATGACATTGGCGGATGTGGTAAAGGAATATCCAAGTACCATTCCTTATTTAAATGAATATCGTTTGGATTATTGCTGCGGAGGACATGATCCTATTGCACAGATTGCCAAGGAGAAAAATATTGATTTGGAGCCTTTCATGCAAGAGCTGGAAAGATTGGCAGCCCTTCCAAAGAAAAATGATTTAGATTACGAGGGAGAATTGCAGCGTTTCCGTTCTCTGTCTGTACCGGAAATGCTGGCGGATTTAGAGCGCAGCCACCATGTCAGGGAAAGAGAGCTAATGGCAGATGTAGAGGCTCTTTTAAACAAAATTCTTGTGGTGCACTACGAACACCATGGAGAAGAGCTTAGTTCCATTCATCACCACTTTGCCCTCTTAAAGGCGGACTTGGAAGAACATTTTGCAAAAGAAGAAAAACTGATCTTCCCGATTATGAAAAAATCCGGTAAACCTAGTTCTGAAGACATTGCCTATGTGAAGGGTTTGGAGGAAGAACACAGTGCAGCAGGAGATCTGATTAAGCTTTTACAGAAAGAGACGAAATTCTTTACAGCCCCGGAGGATGTTTGC
>CALIEL010000110.1 GCA_938022235.1 Oribacterium parvum | reverse complement strand
GTCCGATTCCTTATCCATCTGGGCTATGAATAGTGTATGTCCCAAATAGGTTAAGAAGCAGGGACGCCAGTTCTTTTGCAGCTGCTCTTCCGCCAGCTTCCGAATGGACATGGTAATCAAAAGAGGATTAATGCCCTCCGGAGACAGGCTCAAGCTGTTATGCAGAATCACCACCGCATAATACTTTCCGGGAAGAGAAATCTGATAATCTAACAGTGTGCTTTCCAAATCCTGTTGGGGCAAAGTTCCTTCGATTAAAGAGGTATATAAGCTTTCCTGCAAAATCGGAAGACTTTCCAAATAGTAATTTTTCAGACGATGAATACTTTGCTTTTCATCAAATTCCTGATCCAAGGCCTCATGCACCTTCTGGAATACCCTGGACAGTTCTCCCGCGTCTACAGGCTTCAGCATGTATTCCTCAGCCTCCAAACGGATGGCTTCCTTGGCATACTCGAACTCGTCAAAGCCGGAAAAAATGATAATCTTAATAGAGGGATACAACTCCTTCAGACGATGAGAAAGAGTTAATCCGTCCATATAGGGCATCTTGATATCGGTCAATACCACATCGATTTGCTTTTCTTCCGCTATTTCCAAAGCTTCCAAACCGTTCTTGGCATAACCGGCCAGAGAATAGCCGAGGCGGTCCCAGTCAATCTTTTGGACTATGGCCTCCACTACATCCTCTTCATCATCTACTAATAACACGGAATATTTTTTCATTAGTGTTTGTCTCCAACATATTTCTCTTCTAAGGTTCTAAATCGTACAGCCATCACCAGGGTGCCCAAAACAATCAGTCCGATACCTAAAAGAGGATGAACAATCATCAATATGGAAGACAACAGAGAAATACCTGCGAATATCAGAATCAAAACTCCCGCCTCTTTACTATAAGCTTCCCGATCCCGTACAGGAGGACGTCCCTTGGGACGAATACTCTCCACATCTTTAAAAACCAACAGTTTGACGGCGTAATACAATAAAATCGCAGTAAACAAAAGGGGCAAGCCCATTTCCTGTCCTATTCTTTCCAACATTCCTGCTTTTCTTCTCCTTTAATTGCTATTTCTTTTCCAACTCCGGCAGAAAAAAGCGTAGAATTGGGCACTATATCTTCTTCTCTTATCCCCAATATAGCCTATACTCTTGTTTTTCACCAGTGCGGAGAACGCATTGTAAGAAAATCTTTCGCGGGGCAATCTTGGAAATATTAGAAATATTCTGTAAAAACTTAAAAAATAGTTCTTTCTCAAAAGTATTAAATAATTAATTCATTTAACAAAGTTCTTTCTTATTTTACAAAATCCATGCTTGTATTGCAATACATAGCCCCGGAGACTTTTAATTTTCTTGAAATTTTTCGCTATTCATGCCATAATTTCCCCGGTTTTTATTATATGGAAAGGAGCTTTCATGAAAAATCAAAATTTTGTGCGAAACCTTGTTGGAACG
>CALIEL010000109.1 GCA_938022235.1 Oribacterium parvum | reverse complement strand
ACAGGAGATAGCAGTGGTACCGACGGATCGGTTTACATTTTCGAAATCAAGCCTTATCAGACCGATCTTGGCAGTCGTACCGACTTTATTGCCAAGGGAAGTCTTGGGGAAAACCAGAAGTTTAACTTCCCCTTATATGCAGGTCCCGGAGAGCTTCGTCTTTACAGCGCCTTTGTGCCGGCTGTAAAGGTGGGAAGCCGTTATGAAATGATTGCGGATAGAAGATATATAGAGAATCCGGAGGTGGTTGCGGAGAACCAAAGTCCTGCTTTAAATCCGGGAAAGAAGGGACTTCGTGTAGATCCCAATATCTTAGATGACGCACTGAGTCTGAACATTAAGCATGCGGGCGTAGATATTCCTACCCAGCGTTTCTTCGGTCAGGGAATTTCCTATTCCTATGAGGGAAAGACCTTCCAGATTAACAAGGAACTGATTGATCAGCTGGACGGAGAGGTGAAGCGCCTTAGTGATTCCGGCGTAGCGGTCACCGCCATTTTGTTGAACGCATGGAACAATACCGTACCGGAG
The DNA here is from genome assembly GCA_938022235.1 of Oribacterium parvum. Lineage (GTDB taxonomy): Bacteria > Bacillota > Clostridia > Lachnospirales > Lachnospiraceae > Oribacterium > Oribacterium parvum_A. Next base: position 2,289 of record CALIEL010000109.1, on the reverse strand, counting down.
TTAAATCCCATCGGCGTTAAGGAGCTTCCCAAGGAGCAGGCGGTTTACTATGGCTTTAACGTAGAGTCCGAGCAGGGCTTTAGAGCGGTAAAGGCTATGGCTTCTTTCTTGGCAAAGCGTTATAACGGTCAGAACGGTCACGGAAAAATTACCAACTGGGTAGTGGGAAATGAGATTGACAACCAGTATTGGAACTATGAGGGAGACTATGATGTTTCCACCTATACCAAGAAATTCCAGCGTGCCTTCCGCGTATTTTATACCGCGATGAAGTCCGTTTCTGCCAACGACAACATTATGTTCTCTTTAGATCACTACTGGAACATGTTCCCTGAGGCGGCTCCTGTAGGCAAATATAAGGGAAAGGATGTGGTATTGGCCTTCCATCATTTTGACAATCTGGAGGGACATATGGACTTCGGTCTGGCATTGCACCCCTATCCATATCCCATTTCCTCCCCGGCCTTCTGGGATGATGATAAGACCGGAAAGGTTAACGATACCATTGATTCTCCCATTATCAACTTTAAGAATCTTCATGTGATTACCGACTTTATGCAGTTGGACAGCATGAAGAACAAGAAGGGAGAGGTTCGAAAGATTTTCCTTACCGAGGAAGGTTTTACCAGTATTCAAAAGGGACAGGATAAGTCGGATGAGCAGGCTGCAGCAGTAGCATACTCCTACTATATTGTAGATAACAATCCGTATATTTCCGCGTATCTCATGAGTCGTCAGGAGGATTCCGATGATGAGGTAAAGCACGGACTGGCTTTCGGACTTTCCAGCATTGTGAACCATCAGTTGGTACATAAGAAGGCACACAGCGTCTTTAAGTATATTGACGATGCTAGTGCAACGGAAGGAACTGCAGACTTTGCCAGAGCCATTATCGGTATCGATTCTTGGGACCAGCTTATTCCAAATTTCCGTTTCCCGGGAAGATAAAGAATTGAAAATATAAAAGAATTGTAGAAATCAAAATATCTTTCTACGCAATATAAGGTCTGAACCGGGGCCGCTCTCGCTAGCTTCGCCTCGTATCGGATACTAAGCGAAAAACTACGTTTTACTTGTTTTTCGCAAGTACCGACGGGCTCAGACTACCCCGAATTCAGGCCTATATTGCTAAGAAAGCATCTTATAGCTTTTGATTTTTACAGTTCTTTTTTAGTATCTAGCGTAAAGTATGGAGTTTGTAGAGGGGAAAAATATGGAAAAAGATATGCTGCAATCAATTTTGGAGCTTGGGGGGAAGGGCTTATTGCTCTATCTTTTAGGCATCAATATCCTTTGTTTTCTAAGCTTTGCCTATGACAAGTGGCAGGCCATACAAAAAGGATGGAGAGTACCGGAAAAAGTCTTATTGGGACAGGCCTTCTTGGGTGGCGTCTTAGGAGGAATTCTGGGAATGTATCTTTGCAGGCATAAGACAAGAAAGCCAAGATTCCTAATCTTGATGCCGGTGGCGCTGCTACTATGGATTTATCTGATTTTTGGAAGAAAGTAAAAAATCAAAATAATTTTCTATGCAATATAGGTCTGAACCGGGGCACGCTCTCGCTAGCTTCGCCTCGTATCGGATACTAAGCGAAAAACTGCGTTTTACTTGTTTTTCGCAAGTACCGACGGGCTCAGACTACCCCTAATTCAGACCTATATTGCCGAAAATTTCTTCATTAATTAGATTTTCACAGTAGCTTTGCTATTTTTTCGCCTGATGCGTTGACTTCTTGATACGTAGTCATGATAAGCCCTCTTCCAACTCTTTAAATACTTCATCCATGGGCTGTGAATCATCCTTTAATGCTTGAGAATAGCCTGTAGTCATCATGGCATGGAAGGCATCATTCGACATTTCTTCTTGAATGGGGATGGACTTTGCCTCTGTTCTTACATTTTCACTAGCTGTTTTCATGATAGCCATAAAACATACCTCCGTTTATAAGAGAATAGGAAATGTGTTGTATATTACAACAATTAAAGGTACAAAGAAGGAGCTGTAAAAAATCAAAAAAATTTTTTGATTTTTTACAGCTCCTTTTTCTTATGCTCCCGAACGGACTCGAACCGCCACTACTGGCGTCGGAGGCCAGCGCTCTATCCATTAAGCTACGGGGGCAATTATTAGCCAAAGCTACAGAGCTGAAATCAGTCTATAACAAAGGTGATAACCTCAAAAGTATAGAACATTCCGCTAAAAAATTCAAGGGAATAGCGGAGAAACTTCACTGTTCAAAAATGAAAAAGTAAATTCTACTCATCTATTCCCCAGTAGATTTTACTTCT
>CALIEL010000108.1 GCA_938022235.1 Oribacterium parvum | reverse complement strand
GGGAGAAGAGGGAGAAGAAGTAAAGAGTGCCTTCTCCTGTTCCTTTTGCTCCTCCTCGCTAAGACCGACAGCCCTTTCCCTTCTTTCCGCCTCTTCGCATAGACGTAATATCAGGTCATAATCCTGCGCACCGTCATATTCCTTCTGCTCGTAAATCTTCTCTCCTGCCTCGCCTTCCTTTGCTACTGCCTCCAGTAAGGAGCGTTTCGCAATCAGAAGATGGCAAAAATAATTTACACTGCGAAGAAGCTCCGGGCTGTAGTCCGGCTTAAAGTGGGGCTCAAAGTAGTAAGCGGAAGCAAAGTCAATCTTGTCCTCATCACTATAGAGAAGCTCCGCCTTGGGATGCTCCTTGATGGTTTTCGCAATGGTATATAAGGCATCTTCCGTCAGCTCATCATCATGGTCGGAGAAAATGATGAAATCTCCCTTGGCCATGGCAATGGCAGCATTGGTATTTCCGGAAATGCCCAGATTCTTGGGAAGGGCGGTAAAACGCACTCTGCTGTCCTTCTCCTGATATTCCTTTAAGACCGCAATGGGGGACTTTTCTCCATTTTCCAAAGAATCCTCGGAAAGCTCGGAAGCATCCGCAAGGCAAATTTCAAAATGCGGATAGGTTTGGGATAAAATGCTGTCTAAGAGTCTTCGTAAAAAAGCCTCCTTGGGACGATACACCGGAATCACAATGGAAAAAAGCAGGGGATTCTCCCAAACTTCCGCCCTTTGCCGAGAAAGCTCTTCCGCTCCGGTCTTTTCTTTTTTGTACCACTCATTATAGTCGTAGTCCTCTTCAATACTCTTTAGCTTCCGCACACTCTTATGCCAAAGAGCGGAAAGACCGCCCTTTTTCAAGGTATCCTTTACCGCTTCCACCGTTTCCCACTGGAATAGGGCCAGGAACTTCTCCATCTTCTTGTGGGCATGGGAGTTAAAGGACTCGATTTTTTTATCGTCAAAGGCAAAACGACGAAGCTGATGATCCACCTGAAGCAAAAGCTCCACCCTTTCGCCCTTCCCTAACTCGTAGGGAGTGTCTACAGAAAAGCCCAGCTTCCTCCTGATTTTCTTCCCGTTTTCCTCCTCGTACTTCGGAAAATAGGCTTCATTTACGGTTTCCCGCTCCACTTCCTCATAGGAAAACTCTCTTTTTTCTCCCTGTCTTCCCCGAACGGACAGTTTCACAGGCGTCTCCGGATCTCTTCCGAAGGCCCAGCCCTGAATATGCAGTTTTCCCTCTCTTACTAAGGCAATATCAATCTTTGCTCTCATTTTCTCTTACACCTCTTCCGAAGAACTTTCATTCTGTGCCGGCTGTTCCGAAAAATTCAGTCTCTCTTCCTCCACCACAAGCGGTCTCTTCATGACTCTTTGGTTAATGGAAAGGATATACTCTCCCAAAAGTCCGATAAAAAAGATTTGCACCGAGCCCAGGAAAAGCATTCCAATCAGCATGGGGGCCATTCCTGCGGGAAAACGGTCCCACCAAATCAGCTTCATGATTAAATACAGTAATCCGAAGAGCATGGAAAGGCCGGCGCAGATGCCACCGAAAAATACCGCAATGCGAAGTCCTACCTTGGTATAGCTGGTAAAGCTCAGCATGGCCGCATCATAAAGGGTATAGAAGTTGTTGTGGGTCACTCCCGCCCGGCGCTTGGGCTGGGTATAGGGAATGTCCTTTCTTCTATATCCAAGCTCCGCCACAATGCCCCGTAGGAAGGGGGTGGGATCGTCCAAAGATTTCATCACGGAAATAAAGCCCTGATCGTAAAGACCAAAGCCGGTAAACTGGCTGATTTGATCCACGGAAGACATTTTCCGAATCAGCTTATAGTACAGACTGCGAAGGGCGTACATGATTTTGGACTCGTTGCTTTCGGTCTTAACTCCGATTACGATACGGTAGCCCTCCTCCCAGGCATGAACGAAGCGGGGAATCATTTCCACCGGATCCTGGAAGTCCGCCGCCATTAAAATGGTGGCATCTCCCGTGCTTTGCAGCATGGCATAATAGGGGGAATTAAACTGGCCGAAATTCTTCGCATTAAAAATCGCCTTAATTCCCTTGTCCAGCTTGCAAAGTTCCCGAATCTTCTCTCTGGTTTTGTCAGAGGAATCATTGTCGATAAAAAGAATTTCGTATTGATACTCCGGAAGTTGCTCCTTAAAGCAGAGCCTGAGCGCATTTGCCAAAGGGACAACATTTTCCTCTTCGTTATAACAGGGAACAACGATACTAATGGTTTTTTTCAAAAGAAACCTCTTTCTAAAATGCCCGTTCTGCTTAGGGGCATCTTCTAAATTTCCATATATACAGCCACCTTAATGGCTCTTCTTTCCTTCATATCATAGAGGGCATCCGGAATTTTGTCCATGCCGTGATAGCGCTTTGTAAGGAAAATGCTTGGATGGAAGCCGGATTCCTGTACCTTTTCCAGTACCCATTCCAAATGCTTTCTGCCCCCCTTGGAAAGGGAAAAGCGTAAGGTCTTCCCTGCCATCCCCTTTCCTAGGGAAAATTTTGGCAGCAATAGCCCGTCGATGGCCTTCTTCCGCTTTTTCTTTTCTCCCAGTAAAAGCTCCATATCCTGTCCCGCCATTTCCAAGGCTTCCACATCCTCTTCGGAACCGAAGTAGGCTACGTTGCTGACAATGCCGGTACCGTATTTTACCATGTCCAAGGCCTGCGCCAGAGCATACTCATCTCCGCCGCAGATAAGAACCTTGTCCACGCCCTTTCCTTCCGTTTCCTCCCAAATGGCATTGACGATAGGGGAATGGGTGGAGTTTGCCAGAGGGTGCTTATCCTTTGGAAGG
>CALIEL010000107.1 GCA_938022235.1 Oribacterium parvum | reverse complement strand
CAATGACAACCCTTCCGGGGAAGAGAATGAGGGGGAGAAAAAGGACAGTGGTGATAATACTTCGGTTCAAAATTCCGAAGATAAGGATAAGTCTCCTCGAGAGAGCAAGTCATCAGAAGATGCTTCCCCGCAAAGTGGAACGCCCTCTAATGGAGAAGGCAAAGAAGAGAAGAATCAAGAAGCGGGAAATCAAGAACCCGAAAACCGGGGAAGCGAAGGCGAAGGAAACACGGGAGAGGGAAACTCGGGAGAAGACAGCCAAGGGGAAGCTAAGCAAGAGGATAGTCAAAGTGGGAATTCTTCCGGAAAAAAGCAGGAAGAAAGAAAAAAAGCGGAAAATCGGAAGCCCACAGGACAGGGGCAAAGAGAAGAGCGGGAAGCTAAGAAAAAGAGGGATGATCTTTCTAAGGAATGGGAAGATATTAGCAAACGAACGGAGCAGGAAATCGAACATTCCTCTAAAGAAAAACAAGAAGAACAGGGGAGTCTGGCCTGGTTTTTGCGTTTGGAACAGAAGAAATATACGGATTTTCGAGATTTTCTCCGGAGGCTCTCCGTGGATAGGGAAGAGATGGAAGTGGATTTGGATTCCTTTGACTATGGCTATTATTACTATGGCTTAGAGCAGTACGGAAATATGCCCCTTATCGAGGAAAACGAGTATAGAGAAGGCAGAAAGTTGCAGGAGCTGGTCATTGCCATTGACACCTCTCATTCCACCAAGGGGGAGATGGTTAAGGGCTTTTTGGAGGAAACTGCCGGCATTTTAAAGCAAAAGGACGCCTTTTTCCAAAAGGTGAAGGTACATATCCTGGAGTGTGATGATGAACTAAGGAAAGACATTTGCCTGGAAAATGTAGAGGATTTAGAACAATACAGCAAAAATTTTGCGGTAAAGGGAGGCTACGGAACGGACTTCCGCCCGGTTTTCCGCTATGTTTCAGATTTACAGAAACGGGGAGAACTGAAGAATTTGAAGGGGTTGATGTATTTTACCGATGGGAAGGGGCGTTATCCCAAGGAGGCACCGCCCTATGTTACCGCCTTTGTCTTCCCCAAGGGAGAGGATATCGATGATGACAATGTTCCCTTCTGGGCGATGAAGCTGTACCAAAGGGAGAAGGATTAGTAAAAAAGCGAAGAGACTATAAGGAGAACTTTATGAATATAGAAGAAGCAAAAGAAGAAATCAAAAGGACGGTGAAGGCCTATCACCAAAAGGATGCCTCCGGTTGCTATAAAATTCCGGTGGAACGGCAAAGACCTTTGTTCTTGATGGGACCTCCGGGAATCGGAAAAACCGCTATCGTGGAGCAGGTGGCAGAGGAACTGGGAATCAATCTGATTTCCTATACCATTACCCACCATACCAGACAGTCTGCCATCGGACTGCCTTATATTTCCAAGAAAATGTATGGAGACAAAGAGGTTTCCATTACGGAATATACCATGTCGGAGATTGTGGCCTCCGTTTATGAACAAATTGAAAAGACCGGCATTTCCGAAGGAATCCTCTTTCTGGATGAAATCAATGCGGTGTCGGAGACATTGGCGCCTACCATGCTGCAATTTCTTCAGTATAAGACCTTCGGTATGCATCAGGTTCCGGAGGGCTTTGTGCTGGTGACTGCAGGAAACCCTACGGAGTACAACAAATCCGTTCGGGACTTTGACATTGTAACCTTGGACAGACTGCGAAAAATCGAGATTCAGGAGGATTTTTCCAGCTTTAAAAACTATGCCTATAATGCAGGGCTTCATTCCGCCATCCTTTCCTACCTGGAAATCAAGAAGGAAAATTTCTACTTTGTGAAGCAGGATTTAGACGGAAAACGCTTTGTTACCGCCAGAGCCTGGGAGGATTTGTCCAAAATTATGCAGGTCTACGAGGAGCTTCATTATCCTTTGGAAGAAAAGCTGATGGCGGAATATCTTGCGGATGAAGAGGTGGCTAAGGACTTTGCCCTTTACTATGACCTGTATTGCAAATACAGAGAAATCTATCATGTACCGGATATTTTGGCAGGAAAAGAAATCAAGGATGTCAGCCTCTTTGTACAGGCTCCCTTTGACGAAAAAATCAGCTTGCTATCCCTTTTGGTGGAGGCTTTGCAGAATGGATTTTATCGTTACAAGCAGGAACAAAAAGAACAGGAGCATATCTTCGGTCTCTTAAAGAAGGCGAAGGAGAAAATGCAGGAGCTTCCCTTGGAGCAGGTACTGGGGCAGGAAGAAAGGGCTTTGGAGCAACAGAGAAAACGGGCTAAGGAAGCAAAAATGCTTTCCAAAGATCAGGAAAAGCGCTATGCCCATCTGCTTAGCACCCTGTCGGAGTACTTAAAGCTTTTACAGGAACAAAGCCAAGCCTCAGAGGAGGAAAAGTTCGGGCTTCTGAAGTTTGCTTTCCAAGAGAAAGAGGAGGCAAGAAAAAAGGATGTGGAAGAAACCGGGAAGATGCTCAGCAACGCCCTTCACTTCTTAGGAGAAGTCTTTGGAGAAGGACAGGAGTTGCTGCTCTTCTTATCGGAGCTTAGTAAGAGTAAGTATGCCTTGGCCTTCTTGTCCGAGGTGGGAAATGAAACCTATTCACAGTATAACCAGTATCTTTTATTGCAGGATCAGAAGAAGTCCTTGCAGGAAGAGCTTAGGGCGCAAATGGAGCTGTAAGAAGAAAATATTTCCGGATTTTTTATCATTAGCTTTAATGGCTTCCCGGAATTTAGGGATAGTATAAGAATATTCGATAAATGTACGGCATAAAATTATAAACATAATTTTTGCTTTTTTATATTTTATTAATATAATTTATAATAATATACAAAAGAAAGACCTAATCATCTTGGATAGATTTAGAAACTTCTCCAAGCATTAGGCCTTTTTTGTTTTTATCTTTATTTTTTAAAGAGCACTCTTAAAAAATAGCTTTAGAATTATCTTGACCTAATTCAAAAAAACAATTAACTTAGTGATTGCTAACACTATGTTAGTAAACACTAATAATATGGCTTTGATGATGTGATGAGTCGATAGTGGAGTTAATGTCATTTATTATTTGTAAAACGAAATTTTGTTGTGTGATTTACCTGATGTCATCAGCTCTTATCTTTACACGGAACAATCCAAGGCAGAACAAGGAGGAAAAATGGTAAGAAAGGGATGGAAAAATGCAGCGATCTTAACAGCGATGAGCTTGATGCTGCTTCCCACATTCCAGGCCTATGCGGTAACTGCTAGGCAGAATACAAATGGGAATTTTGTAGAAGAGGAAGGAAATTGGAGATTTAAGACTCCGGTAGGATCCAAGCTAGAGGGCTGGGTAGTAAGCAATAACGAGTGGTTTTACTTAGATCCTACCACAGGCAATCTTCGTTCAGGATGGCTAAGACTATCTGATGGACAAACTTACTTTTTATATACGATTCATGACGGAAATTTCGGAAAGGTAGTAAATGGCTGGAATTGGATTGACGGCTATTGCTATTATTTTGAGACTGCAGATAACGGACAGAACGGAATCTTAAAGACTAACGGCAGAACTAAGGACGGATATTTGGTAGATGCAGCAGGACGTT
>CALIEL010000106.1 GCA_938022235.1 Oribacterium parvum | reverse complement strand
GGGTAAGACCTTGGCGGAACAGCTCTCGGAAAGCTTTCCCGAGTATGTAGGAACGGTAGAAATTCGCAGCTATAAGGGAGAAGAGGATTTTCAGGCGAAATTGTCGTAGCTGGAGGAAGCCGGAATAGATCTTTTGTTCCTTCCAAGTCCCGGAGAGCAGGAGAAAGTGCTTCTTTCCCAAGAAAAAGCCTATAATGTGCTTTTGGGAAAGGATTGGGATCAGGAGAACTTCCCGGCCGATTTGGAACTTCCCTATCCGGTATATCTCTACGGAAGAGAGAATAAGGCCTTTACACTGGTAGAAAAGGAAGAGGAGAGCTCCAATGCGTCAGGAGAAGAGGCACAGGAAAGCTCTGATTCATCAGGAGAAGAGGCACAGGAGAGCTCCGATTCTTCGGGAAAAGAGGCACAGTCGGGAAGCAGATATGACAGGGATTTGCTGGGAATTCTTACAAAGTTAAGAACAGAAGCCAGGAAGAAGAGTCTTCTGCAAACGCTGGAAAGCATGAGCTATCAGGGAGAATGTGGAGAGTACCACTTCCTTCCCGGACAATACTGTTTAAAAGGGCAGGGACAATTTTATGAATTACAGGGGCAGGAAAAACGAGACTTGAATCCATAAAATGAGACAGATTCTATAAAAATCTGCTTTTTTTCGAAGAAGGGAGCAATCATGAAATTTACCAAAATGGAAGGTTTAGGCAATGACTATGTTTATGTCAATGCTTTCACGGAAAAGGTGGAGAATCCGGGGGAACTGGCAAGGCGTATTGCAGACAGACATTTCGGTGTAGGAGGAGACGGGCTGATTCTGATTGAGCCTAGCGACAAGGCGGATGCCTATATGCACATGTTTAATGCAGACGGTTCAGAGGGCTCCATGTGCGGAAACGGGATTCGCTGTGTGGCAAAATACATTTACGACCACGGCATTGTGGACAAGGAAAGAAGACAGCTTCGCATAGAGACCAAATCCGGTATCAAAGACATTGAAATCTTTGTAAAAGACGGAAAAATGGAAAAGGCTACCGTGGATATGGGAGAAGTCAAGCTGGACGGAGAACTGCCGGAGAATATAGAGGTACGGGGCATGTCCCTTCAATTCGTGGGCATTGATGTAGGAAATCCCCATGCGGTATATTTCCTGGAGGACAATCCTGAGCTGTCCGTTTCTTCCGTTTCGGAATTGGACTTGGAAAAAATCGGAAAAGATTTCGAAGAGCATCCCCGTTTTCCGGATAAGGTAAATGCAGAGTTTATTCAAGTGCTTTCCCCTTCGGAAATTCGCTTTAGAGTATACGAAAGAGGTTCCGGAGAGACCCTGGCCTGCGGAACAGGCGCTACTGCAGCTGTAGTGGCGGGAATTCTGATGGGAAGATTAGAAGATAAGGCTACGGTGCATCTCCTGGGAGGAGATTTGGAAATATCCTATGATAAAAAAACCGGTCACGCCTTTATGACGGGACCGGCCAGAGAAGTCTTTAACGGGGAATGGATATAGAAGTTCATGTGCTTTATGGCGTATAGGCTTAAATGAGGGCACGCTCCCGCTAACCTCGCCTTGACTGAGCAGTGGTTTATGTTAACCACTGCTCACTTTGCTTTGCAAAGCAACTTC
>CALIEL010000105.1 GCA_938022235.1 Oribacterium parvum | reverse complement strand
CGTCCGCCTTTTAGATATACAACTCGATCTATGACGGATCTAAGATAATTCAGCCGATGCTCCGCAATAATCAAGGTTTTCCCCTGTGCCTTGATATAGTGAAGCAGTTTCATTAGTCGTGCAGCAGACAGGTTGTCCAGATTGGAGGATGGTTCGTCGAGTACATAAATTTCCGGCTCTCCCGCATAGGCCGAAGCAAATGCGATACTCTGCTTTTCTCCACCTGAGAGTTGGAAAATATTGCGTCCAAGCAGATTTTCAATTCCTAACTCATTCGCTGTTGTCGCAATCCTCTGTCGAATCTTTTCCGACGGAACACCACGGTTTTCCAGTCCGAATGCAATCTCAGCAGATGAATCCGTATAAAAAAATTGCGATTTAGGGTTTTGGAATACACTTCCTATCTTTTCCGCCAGTCTATATATCTCCGTTTCCGCCACTTTCTCTCCCTGAATACTTACCCCTCCGCTAAGCTCCCCATTGGAATAGAAATGAGGAATCAACCCATTGATAAGTTTCGTTAAAGTCGTTTTTCCACTACCGCTTTCTCCTGCAAGGAGGAGACATTCACCCTTGTGTATCTTCAAGTTTATTCCCGTCAAAATCACATAGTCGGCTACTCTATAATTCACATCAATAAACTCAATCATTTTATCCTTTCACAAAGTTCAAGATAAGAACAACCCCTATGGCAGTAAACAGCATGCAGAAAATATCTGTCAGGCTGAAACGAATTTCTACTGCACAGGTCTTTTTTTTCGGACTATCAATCCCCCTGACTGTTGCCGCTGCGGAAAGTTCTTCTGCAGTTTTTGTGGCAGAAAGCATGATTGGCACCAGATAACACTCTATTTTTCTCCCTACCGGAATTCTCTGAAGCTTCATTGCGTCCTTAATGTGACGAACCTCTTCTTGAATAGCCGGAAAATAACGAACCGTGACAGCCATGGCCGTAGTAAAATTTTGAGGGAGATGCATCTTTCGCAAGGCGGCAACAAACTCATGGACGCTGCACTTCTTAACTAACAATGCTCCTGTCAAAAGACAGGGCAACATCCGTCTTGTCATATTCACAAATACGGAAAACAGAGCAGTAAAAGCTATAGGCGATGCAGGAAGCACAAAGGTCTGCAAACAATATAACAGTAGCAGAAATCCTGCTCCGCCTGCCGCAATTTTAGGACAGCCATACAAAATGAGAACTACGATAATTACCGCCGTCAAAACATTTCCCTGTCTACCGGTTCTTTCTAAGAACATCCCGATGTTGGCAAGTAGAAGAATGAAAAGACCCGCACGAGGGTCAAGCTTCCTATAGCGCATTTAGACGATACCTGCTTTCTTAAAATGTTTATTGAATATCCCTCCGGCAATCAGTGCGCCAAAGACGCCGCCGACAATCGGGGAAATCAACAGAAGAATCAACATAGGGGCGGTGATATAGGAAGAAATTGCTGCAACATATTCCTGACTCATCGTCTCGCCGATCTGTGCCAAAAAACTCTCACGATACACAAATAAAGCAAGTGGCGATCCTGCCATACCGTAGCTAAACAAGATGAAAGTGACTGCAAGATTACTGAATTTAAGATTATATTTCGTTATATACCTATAGGCTTCTGAAACAACACAGGCGATGAACATCGTAATCAGAATGAGGACGGTAAACTGCCCTGTAACAAAATACAAAAAAGCAGTGATAGCGCCCATGATTAGAACCGCTCCTGACTTAGGAACTTTTACCGCCATCAATAAAAAGGGAATACCGGTGAGTACTGCCACGGTTCCGGGAAGCACAATCCAGAGTAAGGGAATGAATCCTGTCATCATTGCTGCAAAATTCAGTACAAAGTAGATTGCGGAATAGATACCGATTGCGATGACATCTTTTCCTGTCAGTTTTTGCTTTTGGTTCATCATTTCTTCATCCTCCTATATGTTAATCAAATTGTCTGCGGGCTTTGTACGGTACTTGCGATAGTCTAAAGGCGTAGTACCGATAATTTGCCGAAATGCTGCTGCAAATTTTCCTGTAGTCTCGTATCCGACAAGATGTGCAATCTCAGATACGCTAAGGTCCGGATTTTTTATTAGTAGAGAAGCCGCCGTATTCATACGACACCTTTTTAAGTAAGAATAGACGGAATCCCCATACATCTCCTTAAAGCTGATTTTGAGTTCCGTCTGCGGGATGTCATATTCTTCAGATAATTCCCTGATTGTAAAATGTACGGATAGATTTTCTGTAATCTGTTTGTGAATCTCCCGAAGCTTATCGGCATGGCTTAGGAAAAAGCAGGTCTCTTTTTGCTTTCCTTCCTGTATCTCCACGGCATCCAGATACAGAAGCAGTTCAAGTATTTTAAGTCTGTAGTAATCAGGACCAATATTGGCAGGAGGGTCATATAAGCAAGCCATAATGCCATTCACTGCCATATCGTCTTCTAGAATACCGGGAACACTTTCCTTACAGAACTTCCTTTTAAGCTTCTGAATATCGACAGAAAATTGCGACATAAACGAAGTAATACCCTGTGGTGCAAGGTCAACATTCAAATAAATACTAATCCCATGGAAATGGTTGAGCGGCATAAATACCT
>CALIEL010000104.1 GCA_938022235.1 Oribacterium parvum | reverse complement strand
TTTTTTCCATAAAGTCTCAGCACTGTTTTTCCATAAAAAATACTTGCCTCGCCTATCCCTATCATGCTATACTCAGTCGGTATGTAAATTTGAAAGGAATGGTTTTCCATGAAGATTTTTTTGGTTATTGTATTTGTATTGCTGGGCTTAGCATTGTCTGCCATTATTCTGATGCAGGAAGGAAAGAGTCAGGGCTTAGGCGCTCTCTCCGGTACAACAGACAGCTATTGGCAGAAGAATAGAGGTCGTTCCGTTGAAGGGAACTTAGAGAAGTTTACCAAGTTTGCGGCTTTTGCCTTTTTTGCTGTGGCATTGGTGCTGGACATTATTTGGTAAGATTATTTCCTCTGTATGGTAAGCCTGCATTTTATGCAGGCTTTTTCTCATATCCAAAGATAATCCATACAGAAAAATAGAACGGCTAAGAAAATGAGCGTTCAAAGAGTTCACCGGAAAACTCGTTGAGCCTTCAAGGATTTAAAAGATTTAAAAGATTTAAATGATTTAAAGGAATTAAAGAACAAAAGGAGTAAAATGCGGGAAGATCAAAGGGAAAAATTAAAGAAGATCATCTTGGATCTTATCAAGGATCCAAGCTACCACCCCATGAAGGAAAAGGAACTTTGCTTCTTTCTTGGCGTACCCAAAGAAGAAAAGGCTGCCTTTCAGGAGCTTCTTCTGGAGATGCAGGAAGAGGGCGTTATCGGCATTTCCCTGCAGGGAAAATACAGTAGGGCGGAAAGCTTCTCCCAAAAGGGCACTTTTCATGCCAGCAGGCGAGGCTTCGGCTTTGTTTCTCTAAGTGAAAAGGAAGAAGAAGTCTATATTCCCAAGGGGGAAAGCGGTAATGCCATGGACGGAGACCTGGTAAAGGTCATCCTTACAAAAAGGGCGGAAAACGGCAGTAAAGCCGAGGGAAAAATCAGCAAGGTTTTAGAACGAGCCAATAAGGAAGTGCTGGGACTTGTGAAGGAAAAGCGGGAAGGGCTTTATCTTTCTCCGGATAACCCCAAACTTCCGGATTGTATTTTGATTTCTCCGGGAAGAGATAAGGGTGCTGTTCCCGGAGATAAGGTCATCGTAGAAATCCTTTCCTATGGTCCTTCCAAGGAAAATAAAGCCCCAAGAGGGCGAATTCCTCGGAAAAGAATCAGTCCTCTTCTCTCCTGCCCTGTTGGAGAAGTGAAGGAGATTTTAGGAAATAAAAATGATCCGGGAATGGATGTGCTTTCCGTGATTCGATCCTTCTCCCTGCCGGAGGAATTCTCCGAGGATGTACTTTTGGAGGCCAATCAGCTTCCCAATACGGTTTCCCCTGAAAAGGCTGAGGAGCCGGGACGAAAGGATTTTCGAAAGCTTACTACCATCACCATTGACGGAGAGGATGCCAAGGATTTGGATGATGCCATTTCTTTGGAATATTTTCCGGAGAAGGAAGAATACCGCCTTTATGTACATATTGCGGATGTGAGCGACTATGTGAAGGAAGGAAGTGCTCTGGATTTAGAAGCTTTGGAGCGGGGCACCTCCGTTTACCTGACAGACCGGGTGATTCCCATGCTGCCAAAGGCCCTAAGCAACGGCATTTGCTCCCTCCACGAGGGAGTAGACAGGCTATGTCTCAGCTGTATCATGGACTTTGACCGGGAAGGTCGCCCCCTCTCCCACGAAATCACCCCCTCCATCATTTGCTCCGATAAAAGGATGTCCTACCACAAGGTTACGGCGCTTTTAGAGGATAAGGAATGGGAGTATCCGGAGGAAAAGCTTTCATATCTTCCTTTCCGGGAGCTTCTTACGAAAATGCGGGAGCTGGCGAGACTTCTTCGAAAATCCAGAATGGCCAGAGGAGCTTTGGACTTTGATTTTCCCGAATCCAAGGTGTATTTTGATGAAAATGGAAATATTTCCAAAATCTGTGCAGAGGAAAGGGAAGAATCCCATAAGATTATTGAGGAATTCATGCTCATTGCCAACGAAACCGTGGCAGAGGAGTATTACTGGCGGGATATTCCCTTTTTATACCGTATTCATGAAAAGCCGGATTGGGAAAAATGGCAGAATCTTTCCCATGTTCTCTCCTCCTTTTCCTACATTTTAAAGGCAAAGGATCCGGACAGCCTTAGACCGAAGGCCTTGCAGGAGGTACTTTCCAAATTGAAAGGGAAACCGGAGGAAGCCATGCTTAGCAGCATGATTCTTCGTTCCCTAAAGCAAGCCAAGTACAGCACGGAGCCGGAGGGACATTTTGGACTGGCCAGTAAGTATTACAGCCATTTTACCTCTCCCATCCGCCGTTATCCCGACCTGCAGATTCATCGTATTATTAAGGAAAATATCGCCTATCAGGAAAATGAGAAAAGGCGCAGGCATTATGAGCGGATTCTGCCGGATGTGGCAAGTCAAAGCTCTCTTCGGGAAAGACGAGCAGAGGAAGCGGAACGGGATTGTATGAAGCTGAAAAAATGTCAGTACATGAAGAACTTCTTGGGAGAGGTCTTCCCGGGAAGAATTTCCGGTCTTACCCAGTACGGCATTTATGTCACTTTAGAAAACAGCATTGAGGGCATGATTCCTCTTCGCTTTATGACAGAGGACTACTACATTTTCAATGAGGAGGAAATCAGTCTTAGAGGCGAGGCAAGTGGAAAGACCTTCCACATGGGGGATCCGATGTGGATTTCCGTTTATGCGGTGGACACCCTAAGCAGAAGTATTGATTTTCTTCCCTACTATCCGGAAGATGCAGAAGGAGGCAATAGTCTTGACTAAGGAAAGCATTAAGCAAATCGCCAACAATAAAAAAGCCTTTCACGACTACTTTGTGGAGGAAAGCTTTGAATGCGGAATTCAGCTTTTCGGAACTGAAGTAAAGTCTCTTCGTTTGGGCCAGGCTTCCATTAAAGAGGCCTTTTGTCAGATTCGAAACGGGGAATGTTTTGTGGTAGGCATGCATATCAACCCCTACGAGCGGGGCAACATTTTCAATAAGGATGCCTTGAGAGACAGAAAGCTTCTGCTTCACAAGCAGGAAATCCATAGACTTTTGGGAAAAATCAAGGAACAGGGCTATACTCTTATGCCCCTTTCCCTTTATTTTAAAGGAAGCCTTGTAAAGCTGAACATGGGACTCTGCCGTGGTAAAAAGCTTTACGATAAGCGGGAAGATATGAAGAAAAAGGCACAGAGAAGGGAACTGGAAAAGGAATTCAAAAAGGCGAATATCAGAGTATAGTTGAGCTCGGAATCTATGAATCTTCATTATCTCTTAAGTAACAGTTCTTTAAACGCCTAATGATTTCTTCTTTACTCTGTCGCATACCTAACTGTTTTATATCCAGCTCTTCGCTTTCCATCTTTAATAAAAATTCAGAGATATCTTTTTTGATGATTCCCTTCGTGGGAATCATCATTTCTTCTCCCAAAAGTTCTGACATGCGAAGTACATCATTTCTATGTTTACGAATATCTCTACTATCTATTTTTTCGCCTAATTCTCTTCTTTCCGTCAAATCCAGCCATGCCTTCATTTTAAATGGAATCAAGTAAGGAGTATTCAAAATACTAACTCCATCCAATATCACCGGCTCATTTCTAAGAAATTGATAGTAAGCTACAAGTCGCAAGCGGCACCACCAATAATAATATAGTTGGATTCATAATCTTGGAACCATTCTCTGAAACTATGTAAGCCTCTTATCATATTTCTTCCTCCAAAATGCTTCCATCATTTCTGTAAGAGAAATCTGAATGCGTTCATCTGCATTATCCTTTAAACTTAGATATAAGGAAAGAGCATCTATCTTCCCCTTCATTCCAAACAGCTTCGGATCATAATGCCATATTTCCAGCTGAATTTCTTTGTCTATATCCGTCATAAAATCATAGCTACTACCATGAAAATGTAGAGTAGCATAAGTCTCTATTTTTGAAGGACTTAGCATAGAATATTCTGATAATGCGGAAACTCCGGCCTTTAAGAATTCTTCCTTCAAATCTTTTCTTTCAATGTACAATTTTTTCTTTACCGGAGAAATTAAAAATTTTTCTGCAACTGTAAATAATTCTTTTCCATGAAATTCCGAAGTAATATACTTACTAACACCTCTTTTATTGCTCTTAATAATTCCGGTATCTTCCAGCTGATTTGCAGCTCTGCTAATAGTCATTAATGAATAGGACAGATGATTTGACAGCTCACTGAAACTAAGCTCCTCTTGTCCACTATATAGGAAATAAAAAAACAAAACCTGTGTCGCAGGACTGATTTTACTAGGAATTAATCTTCTTTTGCTGAATTTTTCTTGCAATGCCACTCCCATAAAGGGAAGAAATATCTGCATCCCTTCCATCACAAATGGAATTCTTGCCTTGATTAGGCTTTCCCTTTGTCTGGGTAGACATTCATTAAGCACTAAAACCACAGGAATATTTACTATTTCAGCAAGTTTTTGTACATGCTTTTTCACTGAAACTATATCTTCCATTTTCCCTTTTATGTACATAAAGATACAGTTTGTTTTATCTAACTTTACCTTTTTAAAAGAATATCGATCTGTTAGAAAATATGGTATTTTTTTTCTATCCTCCCAATCCTTATATTCTGTTTTTATATCAAGTATCCGCTCTATATACTCCATTTCATTCCTCCATAACTACTAAAACGTATTATAACTTTATTTATGTTATAATACAATATAAATGTTATGATATAGTGAATTGTAGCTATAATATCCTCCCATAAACTTTAAAGATAAAAAAATAGCCACTGTAGGAACTCTAACTTTTGTGGCAGTTCAGAACTCCTATAGTAGCTTTTTTATAATAAATTTTGCTTATAATGAATTATTCTACTTTACCTTTACGCTTTCGCTTCCATATTATGAGATCGTAAAAGTAAAGTATTATAATGTAGCTAGATGAAAAACATTCTTAACAACACTTCAACAAAATTTCGCTGAAGTCTAAAATCCCAATTCCTCATTTACCAAAATCACATGAATACGATCCGTATGACGGGAATAGCGGGTAATCAAAATCTGACAGCAGATGGTATCCGGAGATTTACAATCTGAGCACTTTCCCGTTACCTTACAGGGCGTTTTAATGTCAAACCTTTGGGTATTGGTGGGAGCCGCCACATTTCTGGCTCTCTTCATGGCACTGTCTAAATCCGGACAAATCTTCTGTATGCCCACAATAAAAACAACCTTCTTGGGTCCCTGTGCAATACAGGACACTCGGTTGGAATTCCCGTCAATATTCACAAGCACACCATCATCTGTCATAGCATTTGCACTAGCTAAGAATATATCCGCATCATAGGCCGCAAGCAGTGCCGCTCTGGGCTCCATTTGACTTCTATCTATGAAATTATATTCCCCTTCCTTTAAGGCAGATACAAGCCCGATTTCCATAGCGCTCATACAACCGCCCATAGAAACGCTACTACCCTTGGGAATCAGCTCTAAAGCCAGCTTTAAAGCCTCTTCCTTGTCCTTGGCATAATAGCCGGTCATATTTCGAGACTTTAGCCCCTTAATAACCGTCTCCGCCAATAACTCATTTCTTTTTTTTCCGTAAATGTCCATAAGCGCTCCTTCCAATAAGACTCAACAGAATATTTTTAGCACGAGTCCCCCAGCTTTTCAAGTGAAGTAGACAATCTGAGCTCGTCGGTACTTAGCAAGAACGAGCGAAGCGAAGTTCGAGCTTAGTACCGCTACGAAAGCGAAGTTAGCGAAGGCATGTATACCGAAGAATCCCCTTTAGACTTGTGCTATAAACCATAACGCAGTAGTTTTTCAATAGATTTTCACTATAGATTCGGCAAGCAAAAAGCCGATGGGGGATTTTGAGGTAGACAATCTGAGCTCGTCGGTACTTGGCAAGAACGAGCAAAGCGAAGTTCGAGCTTAGTACCGCTACGAAAGCAAAGTTAGCGAAGGCATGTATACCGAAGAATCCCCTTTAGACTTGTGCTATAAGCCATACCG
>CALIEL010000103.1 GCA_938022235.1 Oribacterium parvum | reverse complement strand
ATGACGCCCATCCTCGTAAATGCCGTCTACCCGGTAGGTGGTTACCTCAAAGGCTCTGTCTCCCTCTCCGGCTTCCTGGGGGCTAAGTAGAACCGTCACGGTGCCATGCTCGATTCCCGTATCAATGGTACGCAAAAAAAGGGATTTTACGACCTCCGGCTTAGCAGAAGTCGTAATATCCCAATCTTCAGGTTCTCGTCCCAAAAGGGCGTCCCGAACACATCCTCCGACAGCATAGGCTTCGTACCCTGCCTGCTCAATCTGCCGAATAATGTGTCCTACTCCTTTGGGAACGGTGATTTGTATTGCTTTCGGATCTTTCATCCATTTTCCTTTTTTAACATGTTTCTTTTCGTAAAGCTTATGCACAAGGAATTTTCCGTAAGACCTATTCCTTGCGCTGTTTCTTAGTAAGCTCTTCCCCAGTAAACCATCTTTGTAGCAGGCCTTCCGCATACTACGCAGGTATCGGCAATCTTTTCCTGCTTTGCAGGAATGCAACGGGAGGTAATGCCGGAATACTCCTTAAGCTTCTCCTCGCACTCTCTGCAACCACACCACATGGCGCGAACAAATCCGGGCTTCTTATCCAAGGAGGCTACCAATTCATCCAAACTCTTGGCATCGGTGGTTCTTTCCTTCTGGAAAGTTAAAGCTCTATTATACATATCCTTCTGAATCTGCTCCAAAAGCTTCTTGCTTTCTTCCACAAGATTCTCAAAAGATACTACCAGCTTCTCTCTGGTGTCTCTTCTTACCAGTACCACCTGTCCCGCTTCGATATCCTTTGGTCCGATTTCCAGACGAAGAGGAATTCCTCTTACTTCACTGTCCGCAAACTTAAATCCGGGAGTCTTGTCGGAATCATCCACCTTCACCCGAAGTCCTGCATCCTTCAAGGTATTCATCAAATCAAAGGCCTTGTCCAGTACCCCTTCCTTATTCTGCTGGATAGGAATGATATTTACCTGTACAGGAGCAATACGAGGAGGAAGAACCAATCCGGAATCATCCCCGTGAACCATGATTAAAGCACCGATGGTTCTTGTGGTAATACCCCAGGAGGTCTGGTGTACCGGCTCAACGGTATTGTTCTTGCTTAAATACTGCACCTGGAATGCCTTGGCAAAACCGTCTCCGAAGTTGTGAGAGGTAGCACACTGTAAGGCCTGTCCGTCATGCATCAAAGCCTCTACCGTATAGGTAGCAATCGCGCCGGCAAACTTCTCCTTATCGGTCTTACGGCCCTTTACTACAGGAATCGCCAATTCATTTTCCAAAACATCCGCATAGATGTCCAGCATTAAAAGGGTTCTCTCTTCCGCCTCCTCTGCTGTAGCGTGAACGGTATGTCCCTCCTGCCATAAGAACTCTCTGGTTCTTAAGAAAGGTCTGGTGGTCTTCTCCCAACGAACTACGGAGCACCACTGGTTCAGAAGCTGAGGAAGGTCACGATAGGACTTTACCACCTTGGAATAGTAGTCACAGAAAAGTACCTCGGAGGTAGGACGTACACAGAGTCTTTCCTCCAGTCTCTTGGAACCGCCGGAGGTAACCCATGCTACTTCCGGGGCAAAACCTTCCACATGCTCACTCTCTTTTTCCAATAAGGACTGGGGGATTAACAGCGGCATAGAACAGTTTTGTACACCTGTAGCTTTAAAACGAGAATCCAGAGCCGCCATAATATTCTCCCAGATAGCATAGCCTGCCGGTCGAATAACCATGAAGCCCTTTACAGAAGAATAATCTGTAAGCTCCGCTTTTTTTACTACGTCCGTATACCACTGCGCAAAGTCTTCCTCACGGGAAGTAATTTGCTCTACTAATTTCTTGTCTGCCATAACTGTTTCCCCCTTTTTGGATATTGTTAAAAAACTATCCTTTGATTTTACATGATGAATTTTGGATTTGCAATCTTTATTCCCTATAAAATATTTTGAATATAGGTATACTCTATAAAGTTAAATGTCTGAAAATTCATGCCATATTGCTTCCCTATTATTCTGTAACTCTGATATAAGTTGCACTAATCCATAGCAATAATTATCATATTCAGGCTTTATAAATTTTATTCCTTCATCACACTCCGAAAATTTAAAGTTAGACTTATAGTGACTTATTAATTTTTTAACCTCTATAGTATCCTTCTGTTCCGTTTTATCTGCTGCATAAAGATAAAGATATTTACACCCTATTTTTTTAGTTATATCTATAACAGTTGGAACAATAACTTCCCAAAAAATACCAAATCCTAAAGGAATTGTAACATCTTTCGGCAATGAATATTTTTCATTCTTACATAAATGTCTCAGTTCTATAGCTGATATGCAATTTTGAACATTGATTGTACTATCTGATTGTCCAATTTCCTTAGACTCCTGTTTCCTCTCCAATTTCCGGTTTGCTATACTAAACAAGCGATCACATTCCTCTAAATCATACATACTTAAGCCAGCTTCATACATATTATCCAGAGATTTTTCATCTTTAGCTTTTTTCGCTTCAATCACAGTATCAACAAATTCTTGTTTCTCTTCAGAAAGCCTTTCCTCTAAGTTATCACCAACGAGTAATCCACATTTTATGGAAAAAAACAAGGCAACTGTTCCGGATTCATCTTTTACAAGATATACTCTTGTTTCTCCTTCCAAATCATCCGCCCATGCCTTGTCCGCATCTCTTATATAATTTTCAAGTGTATTATTATTTTTTTTAGAAGTAAATTCACTAACCAAGCCTCTATTATTCGGATTACTTGTTAAAACTTCGTATGTGAACTTTTGATAAAAAGATCGTATTTCTTTAGCGTTAATGCTAATCCCTCCTTAAGCAATGGTTGTACTTCTATTCATTAGTTCTTTTGTTGCATCTACCTTCATAGCATCCAATAATAGCTTTACGTTACCATCTTCTCCCGACTCCAAACCTTGTCTTGCTTTTTTCCACGAAAACTCGCCATGAGACAAACTACTTAACTTCCAAGATGGTAACGATCCGTATCTTTCCAAAATAAACTGCAATAAATCTTTGGTTTCCTCTGAAACCTCATCAAACTTTTGAGAAAAAGCATCTTGTTTATATGCCGTTCTTACCTCTTTTAAAACCGGACCATATTTCCATCCATAGAATACGCCATCAAATAAAGCCCTATTATGGCGTATAAGGGATTCTCGTTGCGCAAAATACATTAGCTTATGCATCTTCATTTCATCCATTGCTTTTGCATTATTTTTATAGTACATGTCATATAAAGCCTTTGCTACACACATTGTATTTTCCATACACATCCCTCCTTTGCTTGATTGATATTCACGGAAGTATACTACCTTCCAGTTTTATTTACAAGAGTTAACAACAGAAGCTTATGAAATTAAGAAAAAGATTGCACCCGATTTATTAAAAATCGAGTGCAAGAAAAAGCCAAAAATATTACTTTAAGATAAATCCATACTTTACAGGATCTTCTTCATCAATCACAAAGTGGTTGAAGCCGGTAATCCATGCGGAACCGGTAATCTGAGGAATAACCGCATCGTAATCTCCCACCTTAGTGGTTCCTACGATTTCTCCCTCGAAAATGGTACCCAGGATGGACTCATAGAAGAACTTATCTCCCTGCTTTAACTCGCCCTTTGCGAAAAGAGTAGCCAGCTTTGCACTGGTTCCTGTTCCACAAGGAGAACGGTCTACCTGTCCCTGTCCGAATACTACGCAGTTCTTTAAGGTCGCGCCCTTGGTCTCTGTTGTAGACCACCATTCTACTAAGTCTACGGTATGGATATGGGAAAGCAATGGATGCTGTACAGGAATCTCCTTGTTGATGATGTCTCTTAGCTGGATTCCCAAAGCGTTCAGCTTATCTGCATTTTCCGGCTTAATCTCTACACCGATCTGGTCTACCTTCACGATAGCGAAGAAGGATCCGCCGAAGGAAATATCAAACTTAATCTTGCCGTAACCCGGAAGCTCTACCTCCTGATCTCTCTTGTATAAGAAAGCGGGAACGTTCTGGAAGCTTACCTTCTTAGCCTTGCCGTCCACAACAGTAACTTCACCGTGGATAATTCCTGCAGGAGCCTCTTGTACAATCTTGGTAATCGGCTCTGTTACAGGAACGATACCGGTCTCTACTGCAACGGTCATAGCACCGATGGTTCCATGTCCGCACATGTTCAGGTATCCGCCGCCATCCATAAAGATAATACCGTAATCGGCCTCATCCACTGTAGGTTGTGTCAAAATGGAACCGAACATATCGTTATGTCCTCTCGGTTCCAACATAATAGCAGTACGAAGATAATCCATATTGTCCTCAAGCCACTGCTTCTTCTCAGGCATAGTCTTTCCGGGGATTTTAGGGACTCCA
>CALIEL010000102.1 GCA_938022235.1 Oribacterium parvum | reverse complement strand
AAAGCTACAGCAAAAATGCCCTTTGTAAGGCTATCTCCTTCGTTTTCCAGGACAGTAAGCTCTTTCATAAGACGATTTATGAAAATGTGCTGTTAGGAAAACCCGGTGCTACTCCGGAAGAAGTCCATCGCGCTTTGGATTTGGCGGGTTGCAGGGAAATTCTGGATCGTTTTCCCGAGAAGGAAAATACCTTAATCGGCGCAAAAGGCGTTTACCTCTCCGGAGGAGAAAAGCAAAGAATCGCCATTGCCAGAGCCATCTTGAAAAATGCTCCCATTGTGATTCTGGACGAAGCCAGCGCCTCCATCGATGCGGATCAGGAGTATGCCCTGCAAAATGCTTTTAAGAATCTGATTCAGGGAAAAACCGTGATTATGATTGCCCACCGCCTGTCCAGTATTCAGGGCCTGCATGAAATACTGGTTTTGGAAGAGGGAAAGATCCTGGAACGGGGAAGCAGTAAGGAGCTTTTACAAAAAGACAGTCGCTATAAAAAGCTCTGGGAACTGTATCAAACTACGGAAGATTGGAGGATAAACAAATGATGAATTACTTCAAAAAACAGTTCTCCCTTACGGAGCAGGGCGCGAAAAACCTGCAAAAAGCTAGTCTCTACTGCTTTCTTACTTACTGCATCAATATAGGGCCCGTTATGCTCTTACTCTATCTCGCAAAGCTCCTGCTGGAAAACGCGGATAGGACGACCATTTCGCCATGGGAGCTGATTGTTCCGGCGCTCGGTATCCTGCTCCTTCTCTACCTCCTGCTTTCCAAGGAATATGTCTGCCTCTATAATGCGACCTACAAAGAATCCGCAAACTTAAGAAAGAACATTGCGGAAACCCTGGCAGACCTTCCCATTGCCTATTTTTCCAAGCATGACTTAAGTGATTTGTCGGAAAGCATTATGTCTGACGTGGAGAGGATTGAACACGCCCTAAGCCACTCTGTTCCGAAAATCGCGGCCATGTTTTTCTTCTTCCCGATTATGGGAATCCTGATGTGCTTCTCAAACTGGAAGCTGTCCCTTGCCACCCTTCTCCCTGCGATTTTCAGCTTTCTTTTGATTCCCTTATCCAGAAAGCTCGTAGTGCAAAACAATCAGAAGTACTATCATCTTTTGCGGGAAAATGCGGAAGCTTTCCAGGAACATATCGACCTGCATCAGGAAATCAGCAGCTTTCTCCCTGACAAGGAGGTTAGAGAAGCCTTATTTCAAAAAATGGACAAGCAAGAAAAGCTCCACTTGAAGACGGAAATGAGCTCCTTTATCGTCGTGGGATGCTCTGCCATTTTTGCTTTCTTAAGTGTGGCTACGGTAATTTTCGTCGGTTTCCCGCTCTATCAAAGTGGCAGCATTTCCATTCTCTACTTCTTAGGCTTTATCATCGCCTCCATGAAATTAAAGGAAATCTTCGACATTTCCAAGGAAAGCCTGATGGAGATCTTCTATATCGCACCGGCGGTGCAGCGCATCTCCGAAATCAAGGCGGCAAAGAAGCAGGAAGGGCTCAGTACAACCCTTTCCGACTTCTCCATTGATTTTCAGAATGTGTCCTTCTCCTACAATGAAGACAGGGCGATTCTGAAAGACGTCACCATGTCGGTAAAGGAAGGAGAACTTTTCGCTTTAGTAGGCCCCTCCGGCTGCGGAAAAACCACCATTTTACGCTTACTCTCCAGACTTTATGATGCAAATTCCGGAAAGATTTTCATCGGCGGAAAGGATTTACAAAACACAGCCACCGACTCCATTTTCCAAAAAATCTCCATCGTCTTTCAGGAAGTGAACCTCTTTAATACCACCATTCTGGAAAATATCCGTCTGGGAAGAGGGGATGCCACGGAAGAGGAAGTGCGGGAAGCGGCACGTCTTGCGAACTGTCTGGACTTTATTGAAAAGCTTCCCGAGGGCTTCCAAACAAGAATCGGAGAAAACGGCGCGGAACTCTCCGGCGGAGAAAGACAGCGACTTTCCATTGCCAGAGCCTTCTTAAAGG
>CALIEL010000101.1 GCA_938022235.1 Oribacterium parvum | reverse complement strand
ATCTGTATATCATCTCTTCGTACAAATAGCTTTTCTTCCATTCCTTCCTTTCCTTTTCTGCCTCTATATCAGCCGAACACACTTTTCCCTTTTCGGCCTTTCCCTATATCTCTATCTTATGCAAAGGAGAATGCAAAATGCCTCCTTCTAACACAAAAGCGGTTACTTCGAATTTCGTCAAAGTCACCGCTTTTTATAAGATTTTCTATGGATTTCAGAAAGAATTAATAATGCCTATTAAATTATTCTATGGAATAAAAAAGCATATTTTTCCGGATACGCGAAAATACAATTTCCATCATTTTTACAGATCATCTTCAATGGCTGTGCTCTTGGCATAGGCTGTGGAACGAGCCTCAAAGAAGTCTGTCTTTACCATGTTGGCATCCGCATATTGAGATACCCATTTCATGGATTCCGGCTCCTTTTCATAGCCCTCATAAAGATTGGGCAAGCCCAGAGAGCGATAACGAAGGTTTCCTAAATAACGGATGTAGTCCTCCACCATTTTCCCGTTAAGACCGGGAATGGAGTCTCCGATTACATACTGTCCCCAGGCGATTTCCTGCTCCACACCCTTCTTCACCATCTCGGTAATTTCCGCAATATGAGCCTCATCAAAAAGCTCCGGTTCTTCCTTCTTTAACTCCAAAAGCATATTTCTGAAGAGCCAAAGGTGGGTATTTTCATCTCGGTTAATATAACGAATTTCCTGTACGGATCCGGGCATCTTTCCGTTTCTTCCTAAGTTATAGAAGAACATAAAGCCGGAATAGAAATAGATTCCCTCCAAAATGAAGTTGGCAATGCAGACTCTTAAAAAGCTGTCCTTACTTTGCTGCTCCACAAATTCATTGTAAAGGTTTCCGATAAACTCATTTCTTCGTAAAAGATGCTCATCCGTCTTCCATTGGTAGAGAATGTCGTTTCTTTCCGTAGGGTTACAAATAGTGTCCAGCATATAGCTATAGCTTTGGCTATGGATACACTCCTGGAAGGTCTGAATGGAAAGGCAAAGGTTTACCTCATTTGCCGTAACATACTGGGAAATGTTGGGCAGGTTTGCGGATTGCAAAGAATCCAAATACACCAGAAAGCTCAGGATTTTATCATAGGCTCTTCTTTCCGCCTCGGAAAGCTTGGGATAATCACTCTTGTCCTGATTTAAATTAATCTCTTCAGGAACCCAGAAGTTATTCATGGCCTGACGATACCAATCCGACACCCACTCATATCTCATATTGTTAAAATCATTGATATTGGTCGTATTGAAATTAATCATCCTACGATTTCGAACATCAATATCCCCTTCCGGATTAAATAAGGGCTTACGCTTAATCTCTTCCATACTCTATTTCCTTTCCTACTGAATTGAAGCAGTAGAGTAATCCATTCTTTTTATTATTACTCAAGAAACGTAACTCTATTTTTTATAGATTAACATATCTATGCATAAGGGAGAAATTCTCGAAGCTTCCACTGTATAAACTGCGAAAGGTCATTGCGAGACTTCCTCTGTATACGCCGTGATATGGCCATTACGAGGCTTCCTCTGTATACGCCGTGATATGGCCATTACGAGGTTT
The DNA here is from genome assembly GCA_938022235.1 of Oribacterium parvum. Classification (GTDB taxonomy): domain Bacteria; phylum Bacillota; class Clostridia; order Lachnospirales; family Lachnospiraceae; genus Oribacterium; species Oribacterium parvum_A. The sequence continues at coordinate 16,865 of CALIEL010000101.1, read as the reverse complement.
CCTCTGCATATGCCGCGATAAGGCCATTGCGAGGCTTCCGTTAGGAGCCCCATGCTAGCAACGAGTGCGGTGCGTGTCTGAGCGAAGCGAGTTCGCAAGGAGCACGAGTGCATCGGCGCATGGGGCGAGTAGGAAACGCAGCAGGCCTTTAGCGGCATATACAGGGGAAGCGATTAATCCCTTATGCAGAGCAGGACTCGCAATCCTCCGGATCCAACGCCTTAGACCTTACATAGTAAATGGTCTTTACCCCGCATTCCCATGCCAGGGTGTAAAGGTTCAAAAGCTCACTCATCTTATACTCATTGGTAATCCAGAAGTTAAAGCTCTGGGCCTGGTCAATATGTCTTTGACGAAGTCCTGCCGCCCGTACGGACCAAGTCTGATCCATCTGATGGGCAGACTTATAGTACCAGTAGGTATCCATAGAAAGCTCCGGTGCCACTCTGGGTAAAATTGCCCCCTTCTTCTCCTCTAAGAAGAAACGATTCATAATAGGGTCTAAGCCCGCAGAGGTTCCGATCAAAATGGAGGTGGAGCTGGTGGGCGCGGTAGCTAAAATCCAGGCGTTGCGGATTCCCTCATGGACTTCCTGCTTTAAGCTCTCCCAACGGGGACTGTTATAATTTCTTCTGCTAAAATATTCTCCGGACTCCCATTCTGAGCCTGCAAAAACACTGTAAGAGCCCCTTTCCTTAGCCAACTCACTGCTGGCCTTAATCGCCGCATAGTTAATATTTTCAAAAACCTTATCTACAAAGTCCAGATGCTCCTGAGACTCCCAGGCAATGTGATGCTTTGCCAGCATGTGGTGATAACCGGATACCCCAAGACCGATAGCTCTGTAACGCTTGTTGGTAATCTCCGCTTCCGCCACAGGGTAGAAGTTTAGGTCAATCACATTGTCCAAAGCCCGGACAACGGTTTTTGTAATTCTCTCCAGCTCCGGCTGATTCTCCACCGGAATATTGCCAAGACAGAGGGAGGCCAGATTACAAACCACAAAGTCTCCCGGCTTAACGGTGCTGACAATCACTTCATCTCCGTCCTTGGTCACTACCTTCCGCTCACAAATCTCCGCTTCCTTCATGTTTTGGGCGATTTCCGTACAAAGGTTGGAGCAATAAATAATACCCTTATGCTTATTTGGGTTCATGCGATTCACGGTATCTCTGTAGAAGGCAAAGGGAGTTCCTGTTTCCACGGCGGATTTCAGAATCAAACGCACCAAATCCTTTAAAACATAAACTCTTTTGCTGATGCGGTTATCCCGTACACAATCCTCGTAGCGACTCTCCCATTCTTCCCCGTAGAAATCCTCTAAGCAGTAGCCCTTTACCAGGAAAATGTCATGGGGATCCATTAAGTACCATTCCTGGTTTAAGTCTTCCTTTACCTTCTTCCAGAAAAGGTCGGGATAACATACCGCCGGGAAAACGTCATGGGCCTTCATTCTGTCATCCCCGTTATTGGTCTTTAACTGTAAGAACTCCGGCAAATCCTTGTGCCAGGCATCCAAATACACCGCTACTGCACCCTGACGCATACCCAGTTGATCCACAGCCACAGCTGTATCATTTACCACACGAATCCAACGAATAACGCCGCCGCTGGCCCCCTCAAAGCCACGAATCTTTCCGCCTCTGGAACGCACCTTTCCGAAATACATTCCCATGCCGCCACCGTATTTGGAAACATCCGCAAACTTGGAAATGCTCTGATAAATACCGTCCAAAGAATCCGGAACCGTATCAATAAAGCAGGAGCTTAGCTGATGGTAAGGCTTTCTGGCATTGGACTGGGTAGGGGTTGCCATAGTAACCTGATGAAGGCTCATCATATCGTAGAACTCCTTTACATACTGTAAACGGTTCTCTTTTTCCTTCATGGCCAAATGCATAGAGATTCCAAGGTACATTTCCTGGGGACTCTCCAGTACCACATGCTGATGATCCCGAATCAGGTAACGAGACAGAAGAAGGTCAAGTCCTGAATAACCGAAAAGGTCGTTTCTGCTCTGGTCGATAAACTTGGCAAGTTCTTCCACCTCTTCCTTGGAATAGTGCTCTAAAATATAAGCCCCATAGAGTCCCTGCTCTGTAAGGTATACCAACTTATCATAAAAGCTGTGAAGATTTCTGCTCTCCTCCGCCTTCTTTAATTCCTTATGAAAATGATAGGAGCGTAATCTTCCCGCAATTCTCTCCCAGCCCGGCTCTTCCTGGGTGGTAAGCTCCGCCGCCGCTCTGGTAAGAAGAGCCAAACGCTTGCTAAGTTCCTGCTCTCCCTTACTTAAGGACAGATACTTTGCGGAGAGTCTTGCCAAATCATAATCCGGAAAATCCTTTTGACAACGGCGAAGTACATCGTCAATCTCATTGTCTCCGATCTCCTCTTTGATTCTCTGGCGAAGATGTCTTAAAAGAGTTCTCTTCTCTCTATACAGGATATAGGCTCTGGCCACCTTGTAATCCCCGTTATGCATCAGGGCTTCTTCCACGGCATTTTGAATTTCCTCTACGGAAACTCTATGCTTCTCTGCCAGGCTCTCCTCTACCTTTCCCAAAAGAAAATGCAGTTTCTCCTGCTCTACAGAAATTCCCTCAGAGAGAAAGGCCTTTTCCATCGCTCTTTCAATCTTCTCTCCCTGATAGTCCTCTTCCAAAAGGCCTCTTTTAATAATTGTTTGCATAGCACCCATCTTTCTCTACTACTGTATCGGCTCTATTTTTTCGCATAAAAAAAGGCTTTCAGCCACTTTTTCTTGGAAAAACCTTGCCCCTTCATATTCCTCACAAAACACAAATTCTTGTGTCGCAATAGACACGCCAACACAATATAGCAAGAAATCCTTCCTCTAGCAAGTGCTTTTTCGGAATCTTTAGAATTGATTTTGTCCATTGAAAAAGCAGGTCCGAGGACCCGCTTTTTTACATCTGTATATTATTTTATCCGATAATCTCTCTTTCATTGGCCAAGAGAATCTTTCCGCTTTGGCAGGCCGGGCAAATACAGGTATCCTCTCCCTTTGCCTTAGCTTCCTTTGCGGCAGCGGCAGTATTCTTCGCTCCCTCTTCTCCGAAAATAGCTTTTCCGGCTTCACTTTCCGCAAGGGCAATCAAATCATCGATACTGGTAATATCCTCTTTGATTTCCTGAATCAAAGCCTTTGCCTTTTCCTGTTCATGCTCCGTTCCGAAGGCCTCCAAATATGCCTGGGCTGCAGCCTTTCCCTCCGGGCATAGGCTATAAGCCTCTAATAATCTCTCCACTTCCTGCTTTAACGCCTCTCTTGTCATATTGTCCTCCTTATCCAAATTAGTTTAATAAAGTTCTATGGACAACATTATAGCACGAAATGAAAGGGGCAGTGAAAAATCCCGATAATTAAACGTTTTTTAGCAATATAGGTCTGAAAAGGGGTAGTCTGAGCCCATCAGTACTTACTGAAAGCGAGCTGGGCGAAGCTTGAAGTTAGTACTGCTATGCGGCGAGGCTAGCGGGAGCGTGCCCCAATTCAGACCTATATTGTGTAAAAAATATTGTGATTTTTCACAAGCCCTTACTTCTCCAGCTTCTTCATAAACAGCTCTTTATTTTCTCTAGGACTCTCCTTAGGCCTTCCCAGATTCTCCCGGGAATGCATGGCGCAACGAACTTCTAAAAATATCGGTCCATCTTCCTTGGCACTTTCCAAAAGAACTCTTTCCAAGTTCTTTTGGTTTCTTACCAGATAGGATTTACTGTATCCGCAAGCCTTTGCCACACTGCCATAATCGATGTTTGGAGAGACGGTGGGCTGGCCTCCTACGGTTTCATGAGCCTCGTTATTTAAAAGGATATGTAAAATATTTTTTTGCCCCGATGATCCAAGAACTGCCATAGCCCCCATATGCATCAAAAGAGCGCCATCTCCGTCCAGACAAACAATCCTTTCGTTCTCCTTTTCCAAAGCAATTCCTAAAGCTATGGAACTGGCATGTCCCATGGAACCTACGGTAAGAAAGTCTCTGCTATGGTCCTCACCCCGTTCTTCCCGAATCTCATAAAGCTCTCTGCTGGCTTTTCCGGTAGTGGAAACAATGGGAGAATCTCCGGTATAGTCTACGATGCAGCGGATAGCATCTTCTCTGGAAAAGTTATAAGCATTGCTATAGTGATAGCCGTGCTCCTTCTCCAAAGCCCCCTTCTTTACCACAATAGCAGCCTGTCTGCCCTTTTGAAACTCTTTTGCAAAGCCCTCTAAAGCATTTTTTAATTCTTCCTCTTTGCTCTCCTTCTCCAAAACAAAGTAGGGAATCTGTAATAGCTTTAAAAAATCCAGTGTGATTTCTCCTTGAAAAAGATGCTGGGGTTCATCCTTTACCCCCGGTTCTCCTCTGTATCCGATCACAAGGAGAAGGGGAATCCCGTAGACTCTTTCCGAAGCCAAAGACACTAAGGGATTCATGGCATTACCCTCTCCGCTGTTTTGGAGATAAACCAGGGGAAGCTTTCCGGTGGCCAGATGATATCCTGCTGCAAGAGCTACCGCATTGCCTTCATTGGCTACAATGTGGTGTTGCCTCCCTGTACCGTATTTTTCCATTAATTCATCACAGAGAGCCTTTAACTGGGAGTCCGGAACTCCGGCAAAAAAATCCGACGGACACAACTCTAAAAATCTCTCAACCTTCATAGGGGCCTCCTTGCTCTACTAAGCTGTCATTTATTGTTATATTTCTATCATAAGCTTTCTTTGCTTTTCTGGCTATTGCTTTTTCATCATGAAACATAGAATATTGAAATTTCTTGAGGCAAAAGAATAGATTTTCCTCAGCTTCCAGAAAATCTTTCTTACCTGATTCCCAAAATCTCCTTATACAAAAGCCCTATGTCCTCTTCTCTTAGCGCAATGGGGTGATTGGAAAGTCTTTCCGGATTCACGGCTGCGACTAAATTCTCCAAGTCCCCCTCCTTTACCGAAAGATTGGGAAGAATCTCCAAGTCCTCCAAAATTTCTAGGTAACGCTTTGCTCCCTCTTCTTCCGTTTCTGCCGAAAAGCATTTTGCCAAAAACAGCAGGTTTTCCGGATGTATCATACGGCTTTTTTCCCTACACATAAAAGGATAAAGCGCACGGTTTACCATGGCGGTGGCCAATCCGTGGGGAAGCTGACAGATGCTCCCCAATTTATAGGATAAGGCGTGACCGGCAGTGGTTTTTGTCACCGCAATAGCCTTTCCCGCAAGATTGGCAGCTTCAGCAATAGACTCCAAAACCGACTCCGAAGGGTCTTCCGCTGAAGAAGCTTTTCCTTGAACTTTCGCCTCATTTTTATTTTCCAAAGAAAGATAGGCTTTATAATTCGTTAAAATCAAAGAAATAGCCTTCTGTCCATAAGCTCTGCTGTCTTCGTTGCTGTATTTTGACCAAATCGCCTCCATGGCATGGCTTAAAGCATCTAAAAGAGTGACCTTCTTCTGGTACATCGGTAAACTTCTTAGACTTCTTGCATCCTCTATACGATACTTCGGGTAAATGCTCTCATGCTCCACAGAGCATTTTTCTCCATCTTGGTAAATTACCGCAAAGGGAGTACTTTCCGAACCGGTCCCCGCCGTGGTGGGATGCACCAATAGAGGAATATCATTCTCTCGATATTCCTGTTCCAAATACGGTCTATCCTTGGATAAGCCTGTAAAAAGCTTAATGCACTTTGCCGTATCCAAGGCGGAGCCTCCTCCAACCGCTAAAATACTGTCTCCGCGAAAGGCGGAAAAGGCCTTAATCCCCTCTTCCACCTCCTCCAATCGGGGATTGGCCCGGAAATCGGAAAAATGATAAAAAGCAATATAAAGCTCCGAAAAAAACTCTTGCAATTCTTCCCCGATGGGAAGCTTGGAAAAGGAGCTTCCTGCCACCAGAAAGATTCTTCGGAAGGAATGTTCTTGAAAAAAGCTTTTCAACTCTTCCTTTAGATTTTTCTTTCCCAGTACAATTTGATTCTCTATTTCCACTTTGGTCATTGCTCATTAATCCCTTTCTCATTCACGCTGTTACATACTACATCGATATAAAATATCACAAGCCACCTACAGAGGCTCATAAAAACGAGATTCCCCAAGGAAACGCCTATGATACGCATTAAGAATTATAAAAAGAGATGCCAAAGTTTTCTCTGTGGCATCTCTTTCGGAATCCTTCTAGTCTTCTTCCGGAATTAAACGGATAATGTCCTGGAAGGGCATCAGCATGCTGTCGCATTCCTCTGCTCTTTCCTTTTCCAAAATCAAGGTGGCCGCCTTCTGAATCGCCGGCACGGTAGCCCGCATCAGTTGGTTGGCATAAATCACCACATTGACTCCTCTTCGCTTAAATTCCTCTTCCTTTACACTGTTAAAGCTGGTGGGTACCACAACGATATAGCAATCTTTCTCTTTTTCCCGGAAACGCTCCACAAAAGTAAAAATCTCCGTGGGATCCTTCTTTCTGCTATGAATCATTATAGCATCCGCCCCTGCCTTTCGAAAAGCAAAAGCTCTCTCCAAAGCATCCTCCATGCCTTTTTCCAAAATCAAGCTTTCAATTCTGGCACAAATCATAAAGTCCTTGGTTCTTTGGGCATGCTTACCTGCCCGAATCTTCTCGGAAAAGGCTTCAATGCTGTCTTGAGTCTGCTCCACCTCTGTCCCGAAGAGGGAATTTTTCTTCAGTCCCGTCTTATCCTCTATAATCACCATGGATACCCCAAGACGTTCCAGGCTTCGCACAGTATACACAAAGTGCTCCTTGATTCCGCCGGTGTCTCCATCAAAAATAATGGGTTTCGTAGTAACCTCGGTAATATCCTCAATGGTTCTGAAACGGGAGCTCATATCCACAAGCTCAATATCCGGCTTACCCTTAGCGGTGGAATCGCAAAGTGAGCTTATCCACATAGCATCAAACTGATGGGCTCCCCCCTCCTTATACACCTTGGTCTGCTCAACAATCAAACCGGTAAGTCCGTCATGAGCCTCCATGGCGGTAACCAGCCCCTTTAGCTCCAGCTCCTTTTTCAGTCTTCCTCTTCTTACATCCGGCATGGAAAGCTCCGCTTTGGTTCTTTTTTCCAGCTCTGCGTACTTTTCTTCCTTATGATAGGGAAGTTCAATCAGCTTTCCTCCATAGCTTGCCAAAACACTGCAAACCTCTTCCCGAATGGGCTTTTGGAAACCAATCTTCCAGTTATCTCCATGAAGCACATAATCCGGCCGGTATTTTTCCAGATTTTCCCTATAGGATAGGCTGGACTGTTCTACTACTTGATAGACTCCGGAAATATTTTCAAACATGGCCTTTCGCTCGGAAAAAGGCACTAAGGGATAGCGCTTATAAGAAGCAATCACTTCGTCCTTCAGTACGCCTACAATTACTCTTCCCAGACGCTTTGCTTTTTTGATAAGAGCCAAATGTCCGTTATGCAAAATGTCCGTGGAAAAGCAAATGTATACGGTGCGCTTTTTGATTTCCGATAAAATATTGGATACCACCGCTAAGTCATCCGGGTTATCCACCTCTTGGCAAAGCTTATTTCCCACATCATAGAAATTGAGGGAAATATTCTCTAAGACTGTATTTAAAGCTTCCTCCGCATATAATTTTCTCTTCTCCTCATCACCGGATTCACAAAACGCCACAATGGCGGAAAGCCATTTTCCAAAATCCTCTTTTTCAAATTTATATAAGGGCTGAGCAGCAAAGGCCTGTTCAAAGTAGGAAATTCCTATCTTTTGAATCCGGTCATTCTCCACCACTGCCTTAAAGTCCTTTTCCGGAAGCTCCTTGCTTTTACTTCCCGCCATCCAAGAACCTTCGGTTTCGCAAAAGGAGAAAAACACATCGTTTTCCACCACCAAATCTCCGTGCATAAGCAAAATATCCGTGTCTTCCAGATACTTTCTCGCCAAATACATGGAATAAATGTAATTGGTGTTCTCGTAATTGGGATTCCGCACAAAGGTATAGCTTAAGGGGAGCCCAAGACTTTCCACATAGTGAATCAGCTTCTCCTCAAAGGGACCTGTGGTAATGATTACCTCGGAAATCCCCTGCTCCGCCACCTGACGAAGCTGTCTACTGATAATGGTTTCCATGCTGGCAATTTCCGTCATACATTTGGGGTGAGTCTTGGTCAGATCTCCCATACGGCTACCCTTGCCGGAATTTAAAATTAAGGCCTTCATCCTTATCTCCTTTTTCTTTTCCTTTTCCAATCTATCTTTAAAAAACCTCTTTGGATTTTCTCTTTTATATTTATAATTAAGCTTTTTCTTGATTTCTTAGAATCAAGCCTATTTATCTTCCTTCTTCATTAAAAATCTTCGAAACGCGGAAATCACAGACTTGCTTCCCTTTTCCTCATCGTCTCCGTAAAGACAAGAACCTGCACCGGAAATTTTCTTGGACATTTGCTTCCGCACCTCGGAATTCGTGAACTGTGCAATTTTAGCCAAATAAGCTTTTTTCATATTTTCTGACTGTACAATAGTAAAATCAGCGTGGAAGAGTCCGGGAACAGTCACATAGAAATCCATATTTCCAAACGCTTTTCCGTCTTCCTCATTCTTGGGATCAATCTCATCAGTCACGAAAGCCGGTATATAGACCAATTTATTAGTATACTTTTTTAGATTTTTACTAAAGAAAAACGGATCCACGGAAAGAACCTGGTTGAACTCATCATAAGGAGAATGCATCACGACACAATCCGGACGCTCTGAAGCAAAATCATAGTCTTTATAATCTGTAACGGAGCATTGCTTTCGAAATTCTTCTCCCTCATAATGCATATCCGAAAGCTCACCGGTGCCCAGGCGGTCGAAATAAGGAATCGGCATGATTTTACAGTCCACATCCTCCATTTGAGAAAGCGCCTCATACAGAGGCAAAAAGCTCTTAAGTTGTTCCACTCGAGTAGGTAAAAACAGAACCACTCTTTTCAATTCTTTTTCTATCGCTAATTTAACTTTCTTTAGGTAGGAACTTGGCTTTTGTACAATATTCTGTAAATCCTTCCATAATGCAGCCGGAAAATCTCCCGCGGGTCCCTTTTTCTCCTTAGCTTTTTCCTGCAAAGGCAGAGCCTTTTCTAAAGCCTGGTAGGAATGATATAGAGCTTCACAGTATTTTTCCAAATAAGATACCGTCTCACTTCCTTCACCGCATTTGACCTCTATAGCATTGCCGAATGCAATAGCCTCCTCCTGCATCTGTCCCATAAGTTGCAAACATGTTGCAAACTCACCTGCCATGAAATTTTCAAAAATCTTTTTATTTTTTTGCTCCAGATAAGCCCAAGTTTCCAGTGTCATATCTCGGAAATTAGGTTCTTTCTTATGCTGTAAGTCTTCCTCTGAAAAATGATAATCGAAATTCCATTTATCCTTTAATGCATTCCTTAAGAGATCCTCATACTCTCTATAACAAGGATAATCATGGCCGCCTCCGGCTTTTACTGTCTTATGGTAATCCCCGTATTTAGCTTTCAAAACACTGTCATAATCTTTCGGTATGGGAAGCTCTGTGTTACAAAATGGAACCCAAGTAGTCTCTGTAAAGGCGGACTTGGGGAAACAAGCATCCTTATGAATCATTCTAAAAGGCATACAAGCCAGCATTTCTCCGCCTTCCCCGTTAAACTCCTGGAAAACTTTGTCCATAATGGCATAGAACTGTCCTTCCAAGGGCTTTGTTTGGTCAAATTTTATCTGTAATAAGTCCTCAATTGCTTTTAGTTCCTTCTGAAAAATTTTTGTATTTTCCTTTTTATTAACAATACCATTCAGCATAGTCCCCAACATGGATAAGACTTCCATTCTGTAGGCTTCATCTTCAGGATCCTTTGCTAACTCATCTACCACAAAGATATCCACTGCTGTGGGATATGGGAATTCATGATATTTTCGTAAAACCTTATCTCTATATTTCATTTCCGTAAGTCCGACAGCAGAAATAAAACTGCAAGAATCCTTATTTATTTCCACTGCCGTAAACTTCAGCTCCTTAGGGAGGGACTTTTCTACAACCTTTACAAAGCGTTCAAAATCATCCCGCAGCATCATAATATCCAAATCATCATCCCAGGCAATGAAATTATTTTCTCTTACTGCCCCAAGAAGAGTTCCAAAATCCGCATAATAACGAATTTTATGCTTTTTGCATATTTTTTGTATCACTGCTAAGATTTCCAGCTGTGCCGCCCAAATCCTTTTAATAATTCCGGGGATATAAAATCCGTTCCTTACCTCATCATAAAAAAATTCTCTTGGAAATTCCATTTTCCACTCCTTTATCTATTCCTTTAGACATCTGATTTTTTTACTCTCTATGTTTTACTCTTCGGCGATTTTCCCTTCTTTCATAAGTTTGTTAAAGACGAGAAAAGAAATATTGACTTTTTATAATGGGTACGGTTCAGAGTGTAAAATTTAGCTTCCGGCTATCTTATCCTTCTATACACGACAATATATGCCTTGTTAATTCCTCCTCTTGTCCCAATAAACAAGAGCCTGCAGCAATAATTTTTTTCTCCCATACTGCTCTACATTCTTCTCCGGTAAATTCAACCAACTTTTCTATATAGCTTTTTCGTACAGTTTCGGATTGCACAAAGCTATGATCCGCATGGGCTACTCCGGGTTGGCATACATAATAATCCATCATAACGATGGCCTTCCCATCTTCTTCGGCCGCCCATTCTATTTCCTTTGTCACAAACCAGGGAATATAGACCAGGTTTTTTGTATATTTCTTCATGTTCTCGCTATAGAAGAAAGGATCTATGCTCTGCACCATATTATTAGAGTCATAAGGGCTATTGATTACAATACAATCCGGCATCATGACATCAAAGGCATAAGCTTTATAATCTACATAAGTATAGGATTTGGGAAAATTCTCCAAATCTATTTCTTCTTCCATTAAAGCTCCGTTGCCCTTTCGATAACAATATGGAATGGGCATTAAGAGTACTTCCCAATCTTCTCTTTCTAGCATTTTCCGATAAAATCCTTCAATACTTGAAAAATGCTTCGCTTTATCCAATAGAATGAGCATGGTTTTTTTCCATTCTTTTTCCAGTGTTTTTTCACATTCTAAACGCTTTTCTTTTAAATCTGTCAATTCTGCTTTGGGAGATTCACCCTGCCGAGCCTTTTCATATGCCTGGAATAAAATCTCACAATAGCGGGACAGAAGAGCCACTGTTTCCGTGTTTTCTCCCAAACGTTGCTCTATCGTATTGCCTATAGTTAGCGCTGTATTCTGTATATCTGCCAACGTATTTTGTAAAAAGCTATAATCTTCCTCTCTACTTTTCATCGCCTCCTCTTGCTGTCCCAAAGAACGAAGAACGGAAAAAACCATATCTCTAATATTCTCTTTTTTCTCGTGTTCCAAATCTTCTTTTTTAAAACGGTAACGGAAATGCCATTTATCCTCTCCTCCCGCTATGTCAATTAAATTTTTTTCATATCGATGAAAATAGGGATAATTATGGGCACCTCCTGATACGTTCGGTGTTGTATAATCCCCATACTCAATTCTTAAAATCTTATCTACATTTTTAGGCGCAGGAAAAGAAACCCCTTCAAAACTAATGGAAGAAAGGGGAAATACTTCTTCCTGCGGATAATAATATTGCTTGAATTGTAAGGCACCGGGAATCCAAGCATAAAGATCCTTTCTTCCCTTTTCCCCTTCAAACTCCTTACAATATTTATTCAATAAGCGATAAACCTGAGGCTTTAATTCTTCTTTTCGGTTAAAGTGAACCTGCAATTTACTTTCCACAAGCTTCAAGGTTTTTTCAAAATGCTTTCCTGAACATTCTCCGTCTAGTACTTTTTTTACCAGCTGAGCCAGAACAATAATCTTTGACTCTCTCAACTTTTCCAGCTCTGCATTTTTAGCTATAGAATCATTTATGCAAATATCTATAGCAATCATATAAGGAAACTCATGATATTTGCTTAATCGTTTATCATCCAAACTTACATCATGGAATCCCAAGCATGCTATAACGTTGCCATAATCTCTGCTCTTTTCAAGGGAATTAAAATTCAATTCCGGTGGAATCTCTTTTTCTACCACCTCTGCAAAACGATTATAGTCTTCTCGATTCATGGAAATATCAATGTCATCGTCCCAAGGAATAAATCCACCGTGTCGTTTCGCACCAATTAAGGTACCGTAATCAATATAATAAGAAATATTATATTTTTTACAGATTCTATCCAGTTCCAGCAAGATTTCTATAGCCGCCGCCCAACAGCGTTTCATAATCCCCGGGATATAAAAACCGTTTCGTATTTCATCCTCAAAAAAATCTTTATTAAATTCCATGACATCTCCTTTATTCTATAATTTTTCCCTTTATATATTCCTTATGTACTATTTCAGATAATAATTTTTCAAAAACAGAAGCTTCTCCTTCTCCAACTTCGTCAAAGCTTTTTTGAAAACTCTCTATGGAAAGAAGTTTTTTCTCTAACGCCTTCTCATAAGACTCCACATTGGCTTGTGAAAAAACATTTTTTCTCCAGTAGTGAAGATATCCCTTAATCATATCTTCCTTAGGAAGAATAGTGAAATCACAGTGAGCAATTCCCGGCAACGGTATATAATAGCGCTGATTATACAGAGATTTCTCCTCTCCTTCTTTGGCCCTTTCCACTATAAAATCTGGATAATAAATCAAATTAGGGGTGAATTCCTTTATCCTATTAGTATCATAGAAGGGATCCAAAGAAAAAACCGGATTCACGTAATCAAAGGCCACAGGTGTCACTAGAATATCCGCCTGTAAACTCTGCAAGTTTAAGCTTTCATAATCCAAGATTTGATATTTCTTCTGAAATATTTTCCCTTCATATATTCTTTCCCTAAGCTCTCCCTTAACATTTTTAAAGCCATAGGGTACAGGAAGAAGGTAGGCATCCATCTTCTCCCCTTCCAGTATCTTTTGAAAATCTGCGGCCAAACTTTCTTCAAAACGGGAGTAAGAATAGGCTAAAAATACCACTCGTATCTTCCAATCCTTCTGAAATTGTTCCTTAGCATTCTCTATCGTCTTTAGGATTTGATATATCTTAGCTGTCGTCTCATCATGATAATGATCCTCTCTCTTTTTTTCAGGCAACTCTTCTGAGAAAATATATTTTTCGCTACAGCTTTTTTTTGCCACGCATTCATAAAGTCGAAAAACCATAGTGCAAAAGCTTTCCAGTAAACTCACCGAAGGAAAACTTCCTCTTGTTTCAATAGCATTTCCTATCGCTAAAGCATCTTCCTGTGATTTTTGGCATAGGAACTTTAGTTCTTCGCCATCTGGCCTCTTTTCCAAAGCATTCTTCCAAGACCGTTCCAAGCCGGCAAAACTTTCCAAAATCATACTGCGTACATTATTTCTTTTACTGTCTCTTAAGTCTTCTTCCAAAAAGAAATATCGATAAGGATCCTTTTCTCCAAGACTATGGTGGAAGTACTTCTCTGAATCTTTATAAAAGGGATAGAAATGTCCTCCTAAATTTTGCTTCGGAATAAGATAATCTCCATATTCCTCTTTCAAAACTTCCTCCAAATTTGAAGGAGCTGAAAATTCTTGTCCATAAAGGGATAGTTTCCTGCATGCATCTCCCAAATACCAGCTCCTTCTCATCCTCCCCTTGCGTCTTAAAGCATAATCCGGCCCCCAAGCCACATACTTTGTATCTCGATCCTCTACAAAGCTATATAAACTGTCCATAGCATAATAGATTTCTCCCATAAAAGACTTGCCATCCTTTGGAAATAGCATCAGGTTTCCTATTCCATAAGGCTCTAGAAAGTGATGTATTGCCTCTCGAATATCAGCAAGCTCTTTTTTCCATTTCCGACATAATTGAGCATAATTCGACTCTTTGTCTTCTTCTACAGCCTTTAATAAAGAAGCCAGATAATAGAATATCTTTTTGCGTTCCTCTTCCTTCTCATCATCTAAAACATCTTCCAAAATACGGATATCTACTCCTACATAGAAGGGAAATTGCTTAAAAAATTCCTGCTTTTCCGGATTAAAGCTTGGAGACTTCATCCCTATGGCAGCCATAGAACTGGCTGTCACTCTATCTTTGCCTACATAATAAAAGCCAATTTCTTCCGGTAGCTCTTCCTCAATACAAGCTGCCAAACGTCTAAAATCCTTTCGATACATGGAAATGTCCAAATCATCATCCCAAGGAATAAATCCCTTATGCCTAACTATTCCAAGTAAAGCACCGCAATCTAAAAAATAAGAAATTTGATTCTTCTTACAAAATCCGTCCAAAAAAGAGAGAAGCTGTAATTCTGCCGCCCAGGCCCGCTTCATGAGTCCCGGAACATAAAAGCCCTCTATCACTTCATCTAAAAAAAACTCATTTTGAAATTCCAATTTCTTCCTCCTAAAAAGATACCCTTATACCTTTTCCATAATGCATCCGAAGCTATTTCGCTCAATAGCATGCAGTAGCGATATCTTTACTTTTTCAGTAATGCTTCCATATCTTAAGGCAATGCTTCAAATTGCTTAGCTAAGCCTACTATTCTCAAGAGCTACTCCGGTAAGCTCCGGAATATTCTTCTAAAATCAAGCAAAAATCAACAAAAGGAGCGGCTGCTTTTACGCATCGCTCCAAAGATTTCCTTTCATTTTTCCTGCATCATGCTACTAAAGAGCATCATCTTTTTCCTTCCTTGGCGGCTTTTCGAAAAGCCCTACTCATCCTTTTTTCTTTTTCTGGCATGCTCAAAAATCAGTCGGAACACATGATTTCGCACCTCCGACTCCTCTCCGGAGCTCATCCGGAGGAAGCGAAGTCCATAACCGTAGGTTCCCCGATCATTGGTCTTTACCCAAACCACCACCAGCTTTAACTCTCTATCCATCTTGTCAAAGCGGTAACGGAAATGAACAATATCATCTTCCTTCAAGGCTTCCCGGGTCTCCATAAAGATTCCCCCTGCACTTAAATTCCGGATAATGCCGAAAAAATGTACCTCTTCGTCCCCTTCTCCTTCTTTTACAAAGGGAAGCTCCATCGCTACGGATACGCGCACATCGTTTTGCCGCTGTACTACCCGAAGTACTTCCTTCACATCGCAAATGCCCATCCAGGGATAAGGGCTGTCCGGAAAGGCCGGATTTCTTTTCATTACAACTTCCGCAAGGGTTACAATCATCCCCTGCTGCTTATCATAAAAATCTATTTCCGAAACAAAACGGCTGTCTTGAAACTTATAGCCTTTAAAGTAGAGAAAGATTTCCTCTCCCTGTAATTCCACATCCACCGGAAGGTTTCTATCCTCCTCCGGCCAATGAACCATGCCTCTATTGCAATCTCGTAATACCATCATTCTACTCCCTTAAATGAACAGCATTTGATCAATCCGAAATTTCCCCGATACGGGATGGCATCATCATCTGCATTTGTAATAGAGAAACTAAGCTTTGAAAGCTCTTTTTATCCAGTGTTACCGTACCATTGTCCGCTCCGTCTCCCGCTGCCGCTTCTCTGCCGGAATTCAAAAGCGCATTGCTAAGAATAGACTGAAGCACTCCGGAGAAAAGAACATTTTGACCTCCGGATAATCCCAGGCCGGAAAAAAGGTTGTTGGAAGAACCGGTTAAAGCCCCCAAGCCCCCTGTAGACAGCAAGCTGTTTGCGGAAATACTGCTTGAAGAGCTTCCGTAGCTGCTTGTGCTGCTGCCCTCTCCGAAATAATTACTTTTTACATTGTACGCGGAATCCCCCAGATCAGCCATAATTTTCTTTACATAGTTCTGAGTCTCCTTATAGGGAGGAACGCCATTGTACTTTTTTACCGCGCCGGGGCCTGCATTGTAGGCAGCCAAAGCCAAAGGTACGGAACCGAAGCTTTTGATATTATCTCGCAACAGCTTCGCTCCTCCCATAATATTTTCATAGGGATCAAAAACATTCTTTACTCCCAGACTCTTGGCAGTGCCCGGCATTAACTGCATGATGCCTGAAGCTCCTGCATGAGAAACATCGTTAGGATTAAAGTTTGACTCCGCCTTGGCAACCGCAATCAAAAGAGATTTGGATACCCCGTAGGTTCTGCTGGCTTCTTCAAAAATGGCATCATATTTAGCCGCACCTGCAGGCACGGACTTTTGCTTCTGCACATTTTGCATTACGGAGGCGAAAGAAGTTCCTGTGGTACCTTGTGTTTTTGTATTCAGTGCAGACTGTGCCTGCACAGCATTCTGATTCTGAATGCCATTTAAGATTGAAATTCCATTTGCCATCTAAATCTTTACCCTTTTCCTGTAAAATATATGGTGAAACGTCATTTGTTCCAGTTCTATTTGCACTATCTTTTCTTTTATCGGCAAGATGGGAGGGTTTTATAAATCTTTACAAGGAATTAATGTAACGTAAAGCAGAGAGTGGTACTTCTTTTCAGGGAGGAGGGAGGATGCACGTAACGCAGAGAGAAGGACTCCTTTTCAAGGAGATGATACATATTACGTAACGCAGAGAGGAGTACTCCTTTCCAGGCACGCTCTCGCTAAGCTCGGCTCGTAGCGGTACTAAGCACTAAGAAAAGCACTTAGTGCAAGTACCGACGGCCTCACATTGCCTTTAAAGGAGTACTTCTCCTGCGTTACTGTATACTGACACTCCTAAAAAACAAGTAGCACTATCACAAGTTGCAACTCCTCCCATTAGCTCTAAAAGGAGTACTTCTCCTGCGTTACTGTATATCGGTATACCTCCAAAAAAGAACGATTAAATGGCTTTGCTCACAAGCATCTACGTCACTCATTCCTTTAAAAGGAGTACTGCTCTTGCTTTAC
>CALIEL010000100.1 GCA_938022235.1 Oribacterium parvum | reverse complement strand
TCCTCCCTTAAAAAGTAATTCCCGGAACTTCCTGTTCCGAAGAAGACGAACAGCCACGATAACGATATGGATCAAACGAAACTTTCCCTTTGCCTTAAGTTCTCCATAGTAATAGGAGTCGTCAAATTCCGGATAGACATGAAAGGAATCTCCAAGGAACGGGGATATAAGCGCTATTCCCTGCAAAACCTGCCCTAAAGTATAAGGATCCTCCATGGAAAGGTAAAGCTCTCCTTTCCAATTTCTGATTCTGGCATGATGAAGAAGATAGAGAATCTGACGAAAAACAAGGACAAGCATTTCCTTTGTTTCTTCCTGGGTAAGCATCCGGATTTTCTTTTTTATTTCTTTCCCCTTCCGCATGGCATTCTTAGGGATGGAAAGAATTTTTTCCATAGCCTTCATCAACTTTCTTCCTCTTTAAGCCCTGCCTGCTGCTCCGAATCTTCTCCATTTTTAGAAGCTTCTTCCTGCTTTTCAGAATTCTCTTCCTTACCGCCTTCAAAGAGGGTAAGCCATAAAAACTTCCCTTTATATTCTAATTTTCCCTCTTGAAAGCTTCCGGAAATCTTTAAACCGGGATAGCTGAGCTTTCCCCTTCCTCTTGGTAATTTCTCTTCTCTCTCCTTTTCCCCAAAGATTTCATAACGAAAGGGAACAAACAAGAGCAGTAGAAGCAAGATAAGAAGCAGCAAAAATAGGATAAGAATAATCAGCAATATCCATTTGAGAATCCCTAAGACAAGGAGCATTTCCTTTCTTCCTCCAAAGCTTGCCGGGTCATCCCGGACACCAGCAACAGGGCATCTTTATAGCCATAAGCCACCCCAAGGATTTCTTCATCTTTCCTGGGAAATGTGGGTAAAGACCAATGGGGAGCCCCATAAAATTCATATAGGTTATTTCCCAAGCCGGAGTAGATTAAATAACACATGGGGACCGTATGTCCCTCTCTTAAATTCTCCATCAAATAGGGAATGTAGTTCTTGGCCCTTTCGCCAAACTGTAAAGATTTTGAAAAACGCATATTAAGTCATTTTTTCCAAAAGATAGTTTCTTACCATCACCAATGCGGTGTTACAGCATTGTTCTCGGATTTCTTTTCGAGTTCCCGCAAAATGATACTCTTCTACCTTTGTCTTTCCTCCGGCGCAAACCGCAATGTAAACCAGACCGATTTCTTTATCCTCCAAGGCAGTAGGACCTGCATTACCGGTTACGGCAACCGCCAAATCCGCCTCGGATTCCATCATGGCTCCAATAGCCATTTCCTTTGCCACAGATGAGGAAACTACTCCTTCCTTTCGTAATAACTCCTTCTTAACGGAAAGCAACTTCCTTTTTGCTTTGTTGGAATAACTGACATAGCCCACCTTAAAACATTCGGAAGCTCCTTCCACAGAAGTAATAGCGGCAGAAATCATGCCGCCTGTTATACTTTCGGCGGTAGTAATGGTTTTCTTTAAACCTTTCAGTAAAGAAACCACCTGTTCTTCAATGGGTGCCTCAC
The DNA here is from genome assembly GCA_938022235.1 of Oribacterium parvum. GTDB lineage: Bacteria > Bacillota > Clostridia > Lachnospirales > Lachnospiraceae > Oribacterium > Oribacterium parvum_A. Next base: position 11,680 of record CALIEL010000100.1, on the reverse strand, counting down.
TATTATACACCAAAACCTTCTTTTCTTTTTTATCTCCCATTAGAAGCCTCCCTCTGAAATCACCCTGTGATTTTTATATACATAGTCCACCAAAGAAAGAATGGTGAGCACTAAAGATAAAACAATAAAAATCTGATTCACAAAAGCCAAAGCGGGAATCTGTAAAAGAAGCAAAATAATCATAAGCATTTGACTGGCTGTTTTCGCTTTTCCAAAGATTGATGCGGCAATAACGATATTATGATCTGCCGCAACCAATCGAAACCCGGAAATCACAAACTCTCTTCCGATTAAAATGACCACATACCAAGCCGGCAACTCCCCCAGGGGAATCAAGCATATTAATGCAGAGCATACCAGAAGCTTGTCCGCCAAAGGATCCATGAATTTTCCGAAATTGGTCACCAAATGATTCTTTCTGGCCAGATAACCATCTAAAAAATCCGTAAAGGAGGCAAAGCAGAAAATTCCCAAAGCGATATAGCGGTAAAGAAGATTGTTTCCACCCTCTAAAAGGATAAAAAACACAAAGAAAGGAACAAGAATTCCTCGTAACAGCGTTAATTTATTCGGCAGATTCACACCATTCTCCTATCAAATCATAGCCTTCCGTATCTATTACCTTCGCATATAGGAAGCTTCCCACTTCCTTTTTCTCTCCGAAAACATAGAGATAGCTGTCCACATCCGGAGCATCCATATAGGAACGGCAAAGCACTCTCTGCTCCTCCTCGTCATAGCCGCAAACCAAAACCTTCAGCTTTCTTCCTATCTGCTCCTCCGCCTTTCGGAAAGCAATATTTTGCTGCAGCTCCATAATCTGAGAAAGTCTTTGATTTTTCAGCTTTTCGGGAATCTGATCTTCCATCTCCGCAGCCTTGGTTCCCTCTTCCTGAGAGTAGGGAAAGGCTCCCAGACGATCAAAGCGCATTTCCGAAATAAAGTCCAAAACCTCTTGGAAATCCTCTTCCGTCTCTCCCGGGAAGCCGGTAATAATCGTGGTGCGCAAGGCAATATCCGGCATTTCCTTTCTTAAAAGAGCAATCTTTTCCTTCAGCTCTTCCTTTCTGGTTCTCCGATTCATCCTCTTTAAAATCCTGTCGGAGGCATGCTGTATAGGAAGATCCAGATAGTGACATACCTTCGGATTCCTCTTCATTTCCCGAATCAGCTCCGGTTCTATTTCCTCCGGATAGCAATACAAAATCCGAATCCACTGAAGATTCGGAATCTCGGAAAGCTCTGCCAAAAGCTCTGCCAAAGCCTTCTTTTTATAAAGATCCGTACCGTAAAGAGTGGTTTCCTGGGCAACCAAAATCAGCTCCCCGGCCCCTTCCGAAACCAAAGCTCTTGCTTCTTCCAAGACCAGCTCTTTGGGAATGGAACGATAATGGCCGCGAAGCCTTGGAATAATACAGTAGCTGCAATATTTATCGCAGCCCTCTGCAATCTTTAAGTAGCGACTGTACTTCTCTCCGCTTTCTACCCTGGCCATCTGATGGTCCAGTCTCTTCACATAATCCTTTACGGAAGTAATTTCATCAATCTCCGGAAGTTCTTTCCGTATCTCATCCTTGTAGCGCTCCACGAGACAACCCGCCACAATAAGCTTCTCCAGCTTTCCCGTTTCCTTGTATTGCGCCAAATCCAGAATACACTGAATACTTTCTTCCTTGGCGGGACCAATAAAAGAGCAGGTATTTACAATGGCAATCTCCGCTTCACTTGGTTCATCGGTAACGGAGGAACCGGGATATTTCTCTAAAAGCTCGAAAAGCAGCTTCTCCGCGTCTACTCTATTTTTATCACAGCCTAAGCTCTCCAGATAAAGCTTCATTAGGCCTCACTATCAGACTGATAATCGTCTTCTCCGAAGTCTTCCTCTTCCTCATCCCTTTCGGAAAAGTCTTCCTCTTCGTCCTTTTCTTCCGAATCTTCTTCTACATCCTCGTCCTCATCCAAATCTTCATCAATGGCATAACGAGAATACTCTTCTTTCTCCGGAAGGATAATCGGCTCATCCTCATAATCCAAGCCCTTTTCTACGTTGACAAGGTTACGGGAAATCTCTTCAATCGCCATGGAAAGAGGCTTCTTACCCTCTTCTCCCTTTATCAAAGGTTCCTCTCCGTCAATCAGCTGTCTGGCTCTCTTAGCACTGGCAATTACTACGGAATAGCGAGACTGTACTTCCAATTCCCCCTCTTCTCTATTGCGGTTCATAGATTCTATTAAATCATTATACGTTGGACGTAGCATCTTCTATCCTCCTTAAGTCCTTTCTGATTTCTTCAATCAGATCCAAATGTACCTCTGCCCGATCATGAGAGGCACGGATTAAATTATGCAGTTTTTCCGTGCATGTGTCAATATCTGCATTGACAAGAATATAGTCATAGGCCTCCACACCTTCCGCCTCTACAATGGCACGACTTAAGCGTTTATTAACTGTCGCTTCATCCTCGGTGTTTCTGCCGATCAGTCTGGCTCTGAGCTCCTCAGCGGAGGGTGGTGCCATAAAAATCAAAAGACTGTCGGGAAATTTTTTCTTAATTTTCAAGGCTCCCTGAATCTCTATCTCCAGAATGACATCCTTTCCTTCGTTAAGACAATCTTCCACAAACTTTCGGGGTGTTCCGTAATAATTGTCCACATACTTGGCGTACTCCACCAGCTCATCCCGGTCAATCATCTCTTCAAAGCGATCCTTGCTGACGAAGAAATAGGACTTTCCTTCCTCCTCTCCCGGTCTTGCTGCTCTTGTTGTTGCGGAAATGGACAGGGCATAGTTATCATATTTTCGGGTCAGATTCTTCATAATCGTTCCCTTCCCTGCCCCGGAAAACCCGGACACCACCACCAAAATTCCCTTTTCTTTATGCTTTTCCATTCTTCTTTCCTGCTTCCCTTATTCTATATTCTGTACCTGCTCTCGAATCTTTTCGATATGATTTTTCAATTTTAAAGCCTTCTCGGATACAGATAAATCATTAGCCTTAGATAATATGGTATTGCTTTCCCGATTCATTTCCTGCAAAAGAAAATCCAAATCTCTTCCTATAGGAATCTCTTCCTCTAAAAGCTTTGCCATTCTTTGGATATGGCTTTGCAACCTTGTGATTTCCTCATCCGTACTCACCTTATCAGCAAAGATTGCCACTTCCTGCAGAATTCTGCCTTCCTCTACCTCTCTTCCGGAGAGCATCTCCTCCATCTTTTTCCGAAGACGCTCAGCATAAGCCTTTTGAATATCTCCTTCTTTTCCCTTAATGAAATCAATGCCTTCCTGCATTTCCGAAAGCTTTAAAAGAATATCTCGTTTTAAATTGCTTCCTTCCTTCTCTCGGGCCTTTTGAAATTCTGTCATAGCCAGCTCCATAGCCAAGAAAAGAGCTTCCTCCCGATCTTCTTCCTCCCCTTCCACAATCTGAGCCACTTCCGGGAAGAATACCAGCTCCTTGGCATCCAGATTATAGGGAAGAGAATATTTTTCGGCTACTTTTTTAATGCTTTCCACATAGGCATCCAGTAAATCCTCCCGAAGCAAAAGCTTCTTCTTTTTTTCCGTGCTGTCCTCCAGAGAAACAAAGATTTCCACCTTTCCCCTGGAAATTCTTTCCTTCACCCATTCTCTACACTTCATTTCCAGATGCTGCATAGTCCGGGGCAGGCGTATAGACAGGTCTAAAAAACGGGAATTAACCGACTTGATTTCCACCGTGATACCGGAGCAATCCTTCTCTCCCACACAGCGGCCGAATCCTGTCATACTTTTGATACTCATAAAGTCCCCTCTCTTGCATTTTTCATGCCTTTACTTTATCCTCTTTGTAGCTTTTCCTACGAAAATATAGGAAAAGTCATAGCCGGAAAGGATAAAGAACTTTCCTTTTGGCAATTTCATTTACATATTAACCACCAAACTTACAGGCCGGTATTCCAGTATGATAGCAAGGTGGATTTACTATTTCAAGTGGAAAAGGACGGTTTTCATGGCATTTGACGGATTGTATCTTGCAGCATGCATCGCGGAATTTCAAGAACGAATTTTAGGCGGAAAGATTTCCAAAATCATCCAAAGTGAAAAGGATGAATTGCAATTTTTTATAAAGAAGGAAAAAAACACGGAGATTTTACACCTCTCTGCTAATCCCTCCTTCCCTCTTCTATATTTGGCAAATGAAGGGAAAACCGCCCCCATTACCGCCCCCAGCTTTTGTATGTCCCTTCGAAAGCATATCGGAAACGGCATTATTCAAAGCATTCGGCAGGCTTCTCTAAAGCTTACGGAGGCAGGACTGGAGCGAGTGCTCTTTTTGGATATATCCCATAGAGATGAGCTGGGGGATGTAGGTATCAAGCATTTGGCTGTGGAGATTATGGGTAAGTATTCCAATATCATTTTACTGAAGGAAGATTATACAATTTTAGACGCCATAAAGAGAATTTCCCTGAGCCAGTCCTCCGTAAGAGAGGTGCTTCCCGGGAGGGAATATTTCATTCCGGATGCCTTCCATAAGGAAAATATTTTATCCTTCCCTATGGATAAGCTGGATGTTCTCTTGGAAAAAGATGCTCTCCCCTTATGGGAATGCCTCTTCCAAAGCTTTTCCGGACTAAGCCCCATGCTGGCCAGAGAACTTTGCCTTAGCGCTTCTCTCCACATCGATAAACTCTCTAATACCTTATCTTCGGAGGAAGGGATGCGGGTGCAGGAAGCCATTTTGGCCTTTCGGAGAACGATTCAAGAAAGGGATTTTCATCCGGTCATTTTGTATGAGGGTGAAAAAGCCTTTGACTTTTCTGCACTCTCCGTCCAACAATACAAGGGCAATCCGGCATTTTCCGAAGAATACATTGCTTCCCCCTCCGCCCTCCTCCTTCAATACTATGGAAATAAGGAGAGGGACGACAGAGTACGGCAAAAATCCACCGACCTAAAGAAGCAGTGCCATACCCTTCTGGAGCGTTGTAATAAAAAGCTGGCATTGCAGGAAAAGCAGTTAAAGGATACGGAGAAAAAAGATAAATTCAGAATCTACGGAGAACTCTTAACCACCTATGGCTACAGCCTTTCCGGAGGAGAGAAAGAACTGGTATGCGAAAATTACTATACAGGAAAAGAAGAAAAAATCCCTTTGGATCCTACCCTTTCTCCTATGGATAACGCCAAGAAATATTTTGAAAAATATGATAAGGCCAAGAGGACGGAACAAAACCTTTTAGAGCAGGTAGCAGAAAGCAAAAAAACGCTCTACCACCTCCAATCCATTATGAACAGTATACAGCTTGCGGAAAGCGCAGGAGATCTGGATGCCATAAGGGCGGAAATGGGAGACTTCGGCTATATCAAAAAAGTAAGCGGAAAGAAGAAAAAACAGCGAAAGGAAGACCAGTCCAAGCCAAGACTTTTCCGTTCTTCAGACGGCTATCTTCTCTATGTGGGAAAAAATAACCAGCAAAACGAAATTCTCAGCTTCCAGATTGCAGAGGGAAAGGACTTTTGGTTCCATGGAAAAAATATTCCCGGCTCCCATGTGATAGCAAAAACAGAGGGAAAGGATTTGGAAGAGCTTCCCGATCGTCTCTTTGAAGAGGCTGCAGAGCTGGCCGCCTACTTCTCTTCGGAAGGCAGCAGCCAAAAGGTAGAGGTGGATTATACCCAGAAGAAGAACCTGAAAAAGGTCCCCGGAGCCGCCCCTGGCTTTGTGATTTATCACCAGAATTACTCTATACTGGTAAGCCCAAAGCTTAAGCTGGAAGAAATCAAAGACTTCCCCTGGTAAAGTTTCATAGAAGAAAAAGAGAAGATGAATTTTAAGCATTTCATAACAGTATAGGTCTGGAATTGGGGCACGCTCCCGCTAACCTCGCCCTGCAACGGATACTAAGCGAAAAACTGCAGTTCCTTCGTTTTTCGCAAGTACCGGCGGGCTCAGATTGCCCCCATTCCAGACCTATACTGTATGAAATAGAAAATTGTTTCCAGCTCTATATTCTCTTTTTCTTCTGCCCTTTACCAGAAAGTCAGACCTATTCCTCTTCCCAGTTGGTGTAAACGTTCTGCACATCATCGGATGCGTCCAAAAGGTCCAGAGTCTTTCTTAAATTCTTTACCGCTTCTTCATCGGTTACGGAAACGGTATTTCCAGGAATCATAACCACGTCCGCTTCCGCCATAGGCAGGTTCTCCTGCTCCAGCTTTTCTCGCACGGAGGAAAACTCGCCGGGATCCGTGAGAATCTCATAGTAATCATCTCTTTCCAGTAAATCCTCGGCACCTGCCATAATCGCCATATCCATCAAGGCTTCCGCATCGTGACCTAAGTCTTCCATTTCTTCCTTATCCAGAATAATCTGTCCCTTTTCCTCAAAAAGGAAAGATACGGATCCCTGACTTCCCAGACTTCCCTTTCCCTTCGTGAAAGCGGAACGAACATCCGCTGCGGAACGGTTCTTATTATCAGTCAACACCTTAACGATAATGGCTACCCCGTTTACTCCGTAGCCCTCGTACTGCAGCTCTTCAAAGTTCACCGTATCCAAAGCACCTGCTGCACGCTTAATACCGTTCTGAATGGTATCGTTGGGCATATTGTTAGCCTTCGCCTTGGCAATGACATCCTTTAATTTAGAATTGCTGGCAGGATCTGCTCCTCCCTGCTTTACGGCTAAGGCGATTTCATGACCGATAATGGTAAAAATCTTTCCCTTTGCGGCATCATTTTTCTCTTTCTTTGCTTTAATGTTTGAGTATTTTGAATGTCCTGACATGCTTATCTCCTACTTTCTATAATATTTTTCTATATTAGCCAGTCTTCCCCTTCTATGCAAGTTTTTTTCCAAAAAACAAGTCCTTCCCTTGCCTTGGGCCTCTGAATTTATTTTTAATTCCTTTAGTTCTAGTTATATTTCCATCCGAATAAAAGCTAAAATAGCTTCTTCAGCGGTTTAGCCTTCTTCCTCCTGATATTCCTCGATATGCAAGGAAGACAAGGGATCATAGGTTCCCACCCATTTCCCCTTCATTTTGTATACTCTGGGTACCCGATTTCCCAAGTTACAGAGGAATTCATAGGAAAAAACGCCCCATTCCTCCCAATCATAAAGAGAAATCTCTTCCTCTCCCTCCTGTCCCAGAAGGGTGACCTCCTGAAAGACTTCCGCCTCTGTATGACTTACATCAATCATAAACTGATCCATGCAAACTCTGCCAAGAATGGGACAAGGCTTTCCTCCTACTAAAACCTTCGCCTTATTGGAAAGAACTCTGGGATACCCGTCTCCATAGCCCACCGGCACAGTTGCCACCAGTATGGGTTCTTTGGCGATAAAGCTTGCACCGTAGGAAATGGCTTCTCCCGCCGGAACTTCTTTAATATGACTGATTTTAGCCTTCCAGGAGAGAACCTGTTTCAAGGGTATCTTTCTTTCCATGTCCTTGGAGGGATAAAGCCCATACATTGCAATGCCGTCCCGCACCATATCGTACTGTACTCCCCGTCCCTCTAAAATTCCCGCAGAATTGGAAAGGTGACAGAGGGGAAGCTTGATTCCCCTCTCCTCTAAAGCCTTAAGATAGTCTGCAAAACGCCTTTCCTGCATCTCCGTATAAGACTTATCCCTATCGTCACAGCAGGCAAAATGAGAAAAAATACCGCAGATTTCAATTCCGCTCAGGGAGAAAAGTTCCAGTCCCAACTTCACAGCGCCCTCTTTCTCTACCTGAATGCCGATTCTTCCCATTCCGGTGTCCAAAGCCAAATGACAGGGCAGACTCTTTCCCTCCTTTTGGGAAATAGCGGAGAGAGCTTCTCCCTGCTCTCTGGTGAACAGAGAGGGCATAATGTCATAGTGCCAAAGACTTCTGTACTGTCCCTTGGGAACCACTCCTAATATCAATATGGGCGTGGTGATTCCTCCCTTTCGTAATATAATTCCTTCTTCAATGGTAGCTACCCCAAAGAGAGCACATTCTTCCTCTACGGCTCTGGCTACCTCCACGATTCCGTGACCATAGGCATCCATTTTCACTACAGCACAAAACTGCATTCCCTTCCGAAGATGGGATTTCACTGCCTTGATATTATCCTGTAAATAACTTAACTCCACTACCGCATAGGTTCTGCCATAGCTTTCTCTTCCCAAACACATTTCTTGCTTTACCTTCTTTTACCGTCTTCTTTTACCGTCTTCTTTTACCGTCTTCTTTACTTCTTCTTAGTTTGTCAGATTTCTTGATTCACTCTTTGTCTTCCCTGTTTTAGCTTTGGTCTATCAAGCATCCCTGCTCTTCCAAACGATCCAGAGCCTTACCCATGGCATTAGCAATGTTTTCAGCCAGTACTCCATGTTCTCCCCATTCCTTGGCAGCCAGCTCTCCGGCTAAAATCTGCGCCTCACAGGACAAAATCGCCGCTTTACAGCCTTGCCCTATTGGCATTACAGAACTATCTTCTTTTACCACATCAGAGTTTTTCTCATTAGAGCCCTCTAAAGGAAATGCAGTCTGAGATAAATCAGCCTTTGCTTTTCGCTTAGATTCTTCCTCTAAAATCAGGTAAATTCCGGCTATGCTTCCGGCAAATACATCCCCGGAGCCTCCCTTGCTTAGGGCAGCACAGCTTCTCTTCCTTTGATAGACAAGCTCCCCATCAGGAGAAATCACCATGGTATCGTGAGACTTTAACAATAAGATACAATGGTACTCTTTTCCAAAGGATTTTGCAATTTCTCCTCCGCGATTTTCGATTTCTGTAAGGCTTTTCCCGGAAAGTCTGGAAAACTCCATAAGATGAGGGGTTAAAAATAAAAGAGATTTCCTTCCATAGGATTTTGCCAAAGCTTGCAAATCAGAATTCCGAGAAAGAAGATTGAGTCCGTCCGCATCAATCAATAAAGGAGCCCTTCCCTTATCCAAAACCAAACGCAATAGATCTTCTGCCTCTTTCCCTGTGCCCATTCCCGGACCAAACAGCAGAAAATCCGCCCATTCTATTGTCTTTTCCAATTCTTGGAAATTCTCCTTTATCTTCGGAGCAGAAAGTATAATAGCCTCCGGAATCAAGGTCTGTAAAATCCCCAAATTTTCCTTTGCACTGCACAGCTTCACCAGCCCGGTACCGGTACGATAGGCGGACAGAGCCGCAAAATAAGCTGCTCCGGCCATTCCCTCCGCTCCCGCAATTATCAGACATTTTCCATAGGAGCCCTTATGGGAAGCCGGATTTCGTTTAGGAATATAAATTTTCATTTTGAAGCCATCCTGTTCCTCTTTTGTAAGATTTTTACCGCAGTTATAGAATTCATCAGACTCTCATCATATCTTTTCGATTTTATCAGAATTCCATCATATCTTTTCGATTTTATATCCCATCATATCTTTTGGAAGTTATCAAAATCTCATTCTATCTTTTAGCATTTATCAAACTCTCATTACATCATCTAAAAGCTTTCTCCCTCCATAAGCGCATAAGCCATTACCAGATCTCCGGTATTACTGATACTGACATGAAGGGACTTTCCTCCCATTTCCAGAAAAATCTTTTCCGCGCCGCCGTAGAGCTTCACATAGGGTTTCCCCAGACTGTCTCTAAGCACTTCAATATCCAAAAGAGAAAAGCTTCTGACACCGGTGCCGAAGCATTTGGATACCGCTTCTTTTACACTAAAATCACCGGCTAAGCGAGAGAGCTTTCCCTCACTTTGCCGGCGTTCTTCTTCTGTGAATACCCTATGGGTATAATTGTTTTTTACTAATTTTTCTAAACGGGCAATTTCCAATATATCGCAGCCGATTCCCAAAATCATGAACGCTCCTCGAAGACACGGTAGGACAGGCGCATAAGACTTTCTGACAAATGAACATTTTCCGTCACCACATGCTCTGGTACTTCCAAATCCACATGGGCAAAATTCCAGAGACCGTCAATGCCGTAAGAAATTAATTTCTACGCCACCGGTACTGCCACATCCTTAGGAATGCATATGGCAGCCAAGCGGATGTGGTACTGCTTTACCACCGACTCAATCTCCTCCATAGGCGCAATCTTTAAATCGCCTACCTTCTCTCCCCAAAGCTTGGGGTTAGAGTCGAAAATTCCTCGAAGGACAAAGCCCCGTTTACGAAAATTCGTATAATTGGCCAAGGCAATGCCCAAATGTCCGGCCCCTACGATAATCATAGGATGCTCTCGATCGATATTTAGAATCTTCCCGATTTCCTCATGAAGATTCTTCACATTATAACCGTAGCCCTGCTGTCCAAATCCGCCGAAATTATTCAGATCCTGTCGAATCTGGGAAGCAGTCAAATGCATTCTTTTAGATAGTTCCGAAGAAGAGATGCGATCAATTTTTTGATCCATTAAATCCTCTAGATATCGATAATATCTTGGTAAACGCTGTATTACCGCCTGGGATATTCCTTTTTTTTCCATAGTACCCTCATAAATTGTCATCTTTCACAGCTTTTTTTACTATACTGTGCTGTGAAAAAGATGTCAATTCTTTATTTATAACGAGTGTCGCTCGCAAGCGTGCGATATCTCGTTGGAAATGCCTTCGCATAATCTGCCTTAAATTTTTCAATACCTTGTTCTGTCAGAGGATGGGAAATCATTTGCAGTAAAACCTTAAAGGGCACGGTAGCGATATCCGCCCCGGTCTTTGCACATTCCAAAACATGAATCGGGTGCCTTACGGAAGCGCAAATCACTTCTGTTTCCAGCTCCGGGTACTGGCTGAAAACATCCATAATATCCTGAATCAGAATAAGACCGTCGGAGGAAATATCATCCAATCTTCCCAAGAAAGTAGAAACATAGCTTGCTCCCGCCCTGGCTGCCAAAAGGGCCTGGTTTGCAGAGAAAATCAGGGTAACATTGGTCTTGATTCCCTCCTTGGACAGCACCTTTACAGCTTTCAGACCTTCCGCCGTCATCGGAATCTTCACCACCATATTTTTGGACAAAGCGGCAATCTCCCGTCCCTCCGCAATCATCTTCTCCGCAGTATCGCTGTCCGCCCGTACTTCTCCGGAGATGGGGCCATCCATAAAGGAAGCAATTTCCTTCAAGGTTTCCTGATAGTCCCGACCTTCCTTAGCAATGAGAGAAGGATTAGTGGTTACACCGGCAATGATTCCCATATCATAGGCTTCTCGAATTTCCGCTACATTCGCTGTATCAATATAAAATTTCATCTCTTTCCCTCCTTGAACAGAAAATTTATAAGCTCTTTGCCTCTTCCACAACTCTTTCTACCGTGAATCCAAATTCCTTGAAAAGGGACTTGGCAGGGCCGGAGGCGCCGAAGCGATCCAGACCGATACTCTTTCCTTCAAAGCCTACATATTTGCTCCAACCGAAGGTGGAAAGAGCCTCGATGGAAATACGCTTTCTACAAGACTTGGGTAATACCTTCTCCTGATATTCCGGACTTTGCAGAGCAAATACTTCTAAGGAAGGCATGGAAACTACGCGAACCGCTCTTCCTTCTCCGCGAAGTACCTTGGCTGCCTCTTCTGCCAGCTCTACTTCAGAACCGGTGGCCATAAGGATTAACTCGGGCTCCTCTTCTCCTCCGGAAAGAATATAGGCGCCCTTCAAAGCATCTCTTCCATCCTTACAATACTGGGGAAGATTCTGTCTGCTTAGAACAATAGCTGTAGGACAATCCG
>CALIEL010000099.1 GCA_938022235.1 Oribacterium parvum | reverse complement strand
TTAACAGGTTTTTTGGGAGCCGGAAAAACCAGTCTTTTGCTGCATATACTGGAAGAATTTTCCGATAAAAAGCTTGCCGTCATTCAAAACGAATTTGGGAAAACGGGAATTGACGGCAGTATTCTGGAAAAGAAGGAACTGACCATCAAGGAAATCAACAGAGGATCGATTTTCTGCTCCTGTCTGCAACTTTCCTTTGTGGATGCTTTGGCAGAGATGAGCAAGGGCGATATGGAATACCTTTTTGTGGAAAGTTCCGGTCTTGCCGATCCTTCGAATATTCGGGACATTTTAAAGAGCGTAGAAGTTCTAGCCGGGGACGTCTATGATTTTCAGGGGGTAATCTGCCTGATTGACGGCGTGCATTTTCCAAAGCAGGTAAAGGATACGGAAACGGTAGACAGGCAATTAAAGCATTGCGATGTAGCCATCGTGAACAAGATGGATTTGATTTCCGAGGAACAGTATAAGAAAGTACTTTCTTTGATTCGGGAAGTGAATCCCCATTGCCTGATTTTACACTGTGAAAATGGAAGAGCAGATCTTGGCTTTATTCGAGAAGGCTTTGAAAAGGGAAGCTGGGTAGATTCGGAAGAGAGCTTAAATACGGTGGACAACAAGCCGAAAACCATTTCTCTGGTATGTACGGAAAATGTTTCCAAAGAGCGTTTTCATCAATTTTTGCAGGAAGTTTTGCCGGACTGTTATCGGATTAAAGGTTTTTTCCTTTTGGACAATTGCTGGATGCAGGTGGATGTGGTGGAAGAACTAATCGACTATAAGCCATGCCCTGAGAAGGAGATTTCCGAGCTGGTATTTTTGTCGAAGGTTGGACCGAAGGTGATTCGAAGCATTGACGCAGCATGGAAAAAGACGATGAATAGCCCCATGAAATTAAAGAATTAAAGAGTAAGAAAAGTTGGAAGGAAATGTAACGAGAGGTGAATATGGAAATCAAGGTTATCGGTGCAGGCTGTAAAGAATGTGATACATTATATCAAAATGTAAAAGAGGCGGTAAAAGAGCTAGGGAAGGATGCTAAAATTGAAAAAGTAGAGGAGTTAATCGAGATTGTAAAGCTTGGGGTACTCAGTGCTCCATCCCTCATGCTTGACGGGAAACTGGTCGTAAGCGGACGGGTTCCCGGAGTCGGAGAATTGAAAAAACTTTTGTCTTAAATAAAGGAGAAGCATGATGCAAAGGGTAAAAACAGTGGCAATTGTCAGTCTTTCCAGCGGCGTTCTGGGAGAAGATTTTGTACAGCATGAAGTAAAAATAGGCTTGGAACGGCTGCGTCGTTTTGGGCTGGAAGTGAAATTCATGGAAAATGCCTTGAAAGGCTTAGACTATCTGAAAGAGCATCCGGAAAAGAGGGCAGAGGATCTCTTACAGGCTTTTTCCGACGATTCGATAGATATGATTTTATCTGCCATAGGGGGAGAGGATACTTATCGCCTACTTCCCTATCTTTTTGAAGAGGGACAATTGGAAAAGGTCGTAAAGCAAAAGATTTTCCTTGGCTTTTCCGATACCACGATGAATCACTTGATGCTTCATAAATTGGGGATTAAGAGCTTTTACGGGCAGGCTTTTATTCCGGATATTTGCGAATTGGAAGAGGAAATGTTGCCCTACAGCGAAAAATACTTTTTGGAACTGATTCAAAGCGGAAGCATTCGTTCTATTGAACCGGGTCCGGTTTGGTATGAGGAGCGGACAGATTTTGGACCGAAAGCCATAGGAACAAAACGAGTTAGCCATGAGAATGAAGGCTTTTTACTCTTACAGGGAAGTCCTGTATTTCAAGGAGAAATCTTAGGGGGCTGTATAGATACTCTCTATGATATCTTTGACACAACGAGGCACGAGGATTCTGTTAGCTTATGTAAAAAGTATGCACTATTTCCGGATTTGGCAGACTGGAAAGGGAAGATTCTTTTGCTGGAAAGTAGCGAGAATCAGCCCAATCCGGAGAAGTATCGGAAAATGCTTAAAGCTTTAAAGCAAAGCGGTATTTTCGAAGTCCTTAGCGGTGTGCTAGTGGGTAAGCCTATGGATGAGCGTTATGCCAAGGAGTATCAGGAAATTCTTCCGGAAGTGATTGATAATCCCTCTCTTCCCATTGTCTTTAATCTGAATGTGGGACATGCCACCCCCAGAGCGATTATTCCATTTGGAATTATGGCTAAGGTGGATGTTTCGGCACAAAGAATCAGCTTTTCGAGAGAGTAAGACCGGATTTTGACGAAACAGGAAAGAGAAAGCAAGACACAAATTTTTCACAACTTAATTAGCACTCAACACTTGACAGTGCTAACAACTTGAGTATAATCATAATCAAGCAGAGGAACAGAGAAGACCGCAAGGACTTTAAAGGTTCTCACGATGATGAAGATTCTTCCCCTTGCTGAAAAAAACGACAAAAAATTAGAAGTCAAAAGAAGAGTATAAGGAGGAAAAAGATATGTTAGCACCTAGCATTTTTGGAGAGAATTTATTTGATGATTGGTTTGATTTTCCAAGTTTCGGAGGTCTTGGCAGAGTAGAAAATAAGCTTTACGGAGACCGTGCAGGAAGATTGATGAAGACAGATGTTCATGAGAAGGACGGACAGTACGATATGGATATCGACCTTCCGGGATTTAAGAAAGAGGATATCAAGGTAGAACTTCATGACGGCTATCTTCAGGTTAGTGCCGTTAAGGGCTTAAATGAAGAAGAGAAGGATGAGAAAGGTAAACTTATTCGTCAGGAGCGTTACTCCGGCTCTATGCAGAGAAGCTTTTATGTGGGTGACAGCATTAAGCAGGAAGATGTGAAAGCAAAGTTTGAACAGGGCGTTCTGAAGCTTTCCTTCCCGAAGGAAGGGGAGAAGAAGCTTCCGGAAAAGCAGCCGATTATGATTGAAGGTTAAGGAGCTGTAAAAATCAAAATAGTTTTCTAAGCAATATAGGTCTGAAACGGGGCACGCTCTCGCTAGCTTCGCCACGTATCGGATACTAAGCGAAAAACTGCGATTCTCTTGTTTTTCGCAAGTACCGACGGGCTCAGACTACCCCGCATTCAGACCTATATTGCCGAAAATCTATTTATTTTGATTATTTACAGCTCCTTTTATTCTTTATTCTTTAGTTGGAATTTGGATACCAGATCCTGTAATACATTGGCTTGTCCGGACAGCTCCTCGGAGGCTGCGGCAGACTGTTCCGCTGTGGCGGTATTGCTTTGTACCACAGAGGAAATCTGATCCAGTCCGGAGCTCAACTGTACAATGCCCCGGGCTTCATCCTCGGAAGCATCGGATATCTTGGAAATAATATTTGTGATTCCTTCTGCTTTGCTCTTTACCAAATCCATGGATTCCGCCGTTTCCTGCGTGATTTTTGCTCCGCGGGATACGGCATCAATAGTTTCTTCAATCAAGTCACTGGTATTTTGTGCGGCCTTTGCGGACTTCTGTGCCAGATTTCCGACTTCATCAGCCACTACGGCAAAGCCTTTGCCGGCAGCTCCTGCCCTTGCCGCCTCAATCGCCGCATTTAAGGAAAGGATATTGGTTTGGAAAGCAATATCGTCAATGGTTTTGATAATCTTTCCGATTTCATTGGACTTTTCCGTAATTTCCTTCATAGCCAGAGACATTTCTTCCATTTTTTGGTTACTGAGCTCTACAGCTTCCACGGAAGAAAGACTGAGTTTGTTGGCTTCCAGAGATTGTTCTGCGGTACTCTTAATCTTATCGGAAATCTCACTCATGGTAGCACTTAACTCTTCTATGGAAGAAGCTTGTTCTGTAGAGCCCTGAGATAGAGACTGTGCTCCGTTGGATACCTGTTCTGCTCCGCTGTTTACTTCGGATGCGGAACGTTTAATCTCCTCCATGGTGTCGGATAAGTCTGTAGTAATATCCCGAAGGGAAAGCAGTAAGGGTCTGTAGTCTCCTTTGTAAAGGCTTTCGTCGGAAAGGTCGACACGGAAATTTCCGTGGGAAACAGAGGAGAGCTTTTCGTTTAAATCCTGCATAATGCCCTTAATCTGTTGCATGACCTTAGCAAAGGCGTGGGCAATGGTGCCGATTTCATCCTGTTTTTGATATTGAATTTCTACATTTAAGTTTCCGTCTGCCACCTGATTTCCGACCTTGGCCATCATTTGCAAAGGCTTCAAGGAGGAACGAATTAAAAGATTGGTAATCAGTGTCAGTAGTACTACACCGCAAAGCACGATAATGGTGGATACGGTAATCAATCGCTTGGTCACTCTCAAGTATTCGTTACTGGAAATGCTCATAAGACTCCAAAGAGTTGTGCCGTCCAGCTGTGTGGGAGCAAAATACAGACGTCTGCTCTGTCCGCTCTTATTCTGTAAAACCACATGGAAGGGTTTGTCTTCCTGCATTTTGCTGAGCAGCTCAGGTACATCCTTTTCGTCCAGTGCGTCATTTAAGGTTTTTTCTCTTAAATCTTCTCGAGAGCTGTAGAGGAAGTTTCCCTGGTCATCCATTACAGAGGTAAAGAGGCTTGGGAAACGGCTATCTTCCCGTGCCAAGATATCAAAGGCGGAAAGATTAATTTCAATGTTGACAACACCCTTAAATTCTCCGTTTACAATAATGGGAGTGCAAACGGTGATTAAGGAATACTCCGGATTCTCATCATCATGATAAAGGGAAGTGATGGTGGTCTTCAGGGTTTCCTTTGCGGTTTTGTAATAGCCCTTGTCTTGATAATAGGAATAGGGATAATTTATGATATCTCTGGTTTCTGCGCTCTTTACAGTAAGATAAGGCGCGTAATCCGTTACGCCGGGAATCAAGACACCGGGCTCAAAGAAATACCCTACACCTGTAACATAGGGATTGCTTTTTAAGGTAGAGTACATAGCGTTCATCATAACAACTTCCGCATTGTACCGGCTGGCAGGAATTTCCTGATTTAAAATACGAGAACGAAAGGTCGTATTTTGCATGGGAGTAATTTCCTGCACTTCTCTGTTGCCATCATTAAAATTATTGATTCTCCAGGGATTGGCGGGAGCGCCTCCTACAGCATCATTTTGATCCCAAACAAAACTGATGGATTCCATCATACTATCGGCTAATGTTTGCACTTGAGTAAAAACTCTTCCGGTTTTCTCATTGGTGATATCCAGCAAATCTTCCATGTTTTTGTTTAAGTTAGCTTTTACGGATTTACTTCCCATGGTAACGATGGGAACGCTTAAGCTACAGAGAATCAAAAGCCCTACAATGCCCAAGAGCATCGATAATCGGGAGCCCAGACTTCTGCTTTTTTCCGTCTTCTTTTGTTGTCCTGTTTTCTTCATTTTACATACCGGTCCTTCCTTGAATAGATATATGATAAAAGTCACACGAAATTTGGTGGCATTTTCCACGGTTAGGGTTTTTATGGATAAAATATTTTTAGCCTGAATGGAGATTCATTAGGTAATCTCGCTCTCCATCGGTACGAGTTTATTAAGTCTTTTCGGTTCATTCGACAGAATTTCCTTTTTTTATAAATCAAAATAGAAAAGATTGTGCTATACTGTTTTCATCTTTAGAAAACGGCAAGAGAAGGATTGCTCGTATGGGGCAGAGGTTTATGCCTTCTCTTATATTTGACGATTATGTATAGGTTACGGCAGACTTTTATAAGATTTATCTGTACCTTTCGTGCTTATGAGACAGAAACATCCAAGATGTGGGTTAAAAGCATAATCACGAAGGATTTTTTTGGGAAACAGAGCATTCTATTGTAGATATCCGGAGCGGAGATGAGAAATAATTCCTTCATCAAAAAACATCAAACCGTCATTCTTTTGTTCCTCTCCATTTTGGTGGGGCTTCTTGTGATGCGTTATATTTTGAGTGATGTGGGGCGTGTGCCGAAAAGTGATTATAAAGTGCTGAAGAACATGAGTGTGGAAGTACAGCACGAAGATGGAAGTGTAGATAATTTTCAGAGCTATCTGTTTAATTTTTCTTCCCGGAAAGATCATATCACCATGCATTTCCCTTTGGAGTCGGAATGGAAGGCGGAGTATCAGACAATTAACTTCTTTTTTTACAACAGTGTGGTGAAGGCGTATTACAAGGATCAGTTATTGGTGTCTTACGGAGAAAATCTGAAAAGGCATATGATTGGACACCTGAAAATCAGCATACCGGTTCCTTTGGAGGCTTATGGGGATGAGATTCGGGTGGAAATCGATCCTCAGCTGGATATTTTGGAGGATAATTTTGATGTTCCGGTTTTGATGGCTAAAGGGACAGAGTTTTACTATCCGATGATTAGTCAGGAAACGACGTATCCTATTTTCGTAATGACCTTAATCGGCTCCTTTATCGGAATCGTCATTTTTGCTTTTTTCTTTAAGACGCATGTGTATGCCAGTGAAGGAATGTGGCTATTCTCCCTGGTTTTCGCCATTACCCTCTGGCACTTGGGAAATACCGGTCTGGCTTATTTGCTTTTTCCAAGAGAGGATTTAAGTGCGGTTTGCGAGTATGTGGGTATGTATTTATTGTTGCCCACGGCCCCTTTATATGCCAGCTATGAAACCTCAAGGAAGGTGGTCAGGGAATATCTTAGAGTAGTCGGCAGCATTTTCTTGGCTTTCTTCTTGCTTTGCCTGATCCTTTATATTTTCCCTACGGGATTTCAGTATACCGGGCATCTCCGTCTGGTACAGACGGCACAGATTGTAATGGTATTTTCCTCTATGGCAAGCCTTCTTTTCCCCGGAAAAAAGATAAAGAACAATTCGGATTATATTTTGGGCTACGGCTTGGTGTTTGTGGCTGTATTCGGCATTTTAGAACAGATTAGAATCATTTTGGCCGGCAGTATTACGGAGAAGTGGCCGGGATTCTTGCAAAGCTTTGTTACCACAGGCTTTTCAAAGATTTTAATTCTGCTTTTGATTATTGTTTTTATTACTTCCTACGTATTTAAGGTTATTCTGATTGCCCAGGCCGGCATCGAAGAAAAGCATTTAAAATACCTGGCCTATACGGATAGGCTGACCGGTCTTGGAAACCGGCAGTATTTGCAGGATCAGCTGGAGGTTTTGGATCACAGCAAAAAGAAGGACTATGCCGCTATCTTTATGGATATCAATGACCTTAAGCTGACCAATGACCTTTATGGCCATGAGTCCGGAGATCGTTTGATTCAAATGGTGGCAGAGGCAATTCAGGATGCCATGACAGAAGTGGAAGGCTTTTCCGGAAGAAACGGCGGTGATGAATTTGTCTGCATCGTTTTTCCCGCAAGCGCTGTGTTTGAAGTGGAAAATAAGATTAAAGAGTATTTGCGGAATACGAAGGAGAAACAGAATCCGCCTTTCCCTGTAAGCATTTCCATGGGAAGTGCCAGCTATCGAGAGGTTGCGGAGAAGCTCCCCATGGAAAAGAGAGAACATCTCACCGTGAGTCATGTGATTCGACAGGCGGATGGAAAGATGTACGACGATAAGTATAGAATGAAAAAAAGTAGAGATCAGGAGATTTCTTTTTAAACAAGGAGAAAAGGACTTTGAAAGAAGCTTTTGGGGATATCCCCCGGTTCTTCCAAAGTCCTTTTTGATATTAATGGATTTTCGCCGGTATCAGGGCTGACATTTGGAAAATGGTCGGCTCTGCTTAACGATATTTCTGGAAAGTAATATTCTGAATCAGGATGGGGTTGGATACAGGCGCATCATCTTGATTGGTTTCCTGAGAAGCAATCTTTTCCACTACGTCTATTCCTTCATAAACCTGTCCCAATACTGTGTAACGTCCGTCCAGCTCGGGAATTCCGCCCACTTCCTTGTACTTTGCCTTTACATTCTCCGGAAGAGATAAGAGCGGCAGAGATGCTTCATTACGAATCTTACTGCACTGCACGATATAGAACTGATTTCCGTTGGTATGAGGACCGTTATTTCCTAGGCAAAGTGCTCCGTTAAAGTTGTGCAGCTCCATATTTACTTCGTCAACGAAGAAACCGTTATAGCTGGACTTTGCCTCGTCTCCGGAACCATCCAAAGCACCGCCCTGAATCACGAAATCTTTGATGACTCTGGCAAATGGCGTGCCGTTGTAGAAGCCCTGCTTGGATAAAGTAATCCAGTTCTGTACGGCAATGGGAGCCTTCTCCGGGAAGAGACGCATCTTGATTACTCCCGCATCGGTGGTCATAATGCAAACTTCTTCGCCGCGTTTTGGCTTATCCAACTGATAAATTTTTACGTCGGATACATCTACGCCCTTATCCTTCCAAAGGATGCCTACAATCTTCCATTTGAGTCCCTGGGCATCTCCCAGTCTGGCCATCTTCAGAAGTACAGTGTGTTCCGTTACCTTGTTCTTTGCTTCGGTAGTCTGGAACTTTAATTCCATGATTCCTCGTAAATCATTGTACTCATCGGTTCCGTTTACCCGATGAAGCACCGGCATCTTGGTGTAGGTGTAGCGGATGTCCTTCTTCCCCTCAAAAGTCCGGAAGTAGTTGCGAATAGCTTCCTTCTCTTCTTCTGAAATGTCGGGAACAATGTAATCCTCGATACCTTTATGCTCCTTGATGTCCTTGATGAATTCTTCAAAGCGTACTTTTAGTTCGCTTTCATCCCAATGCCGGGACAGGAGCTGCCAGCTTTGTACTTCGTCATCATAGTTTTTGGCAAACCCTGTGATGGCGGTGAGGGATAGGGCAGTCAGCAGTGCACAGCCGAATGCAAGAGCTGATTTCATGAATGATTTTCTCATAAAGCCTCCTTTCTGTCATGAGAACTTGTGCTGATTTACAATTACTCTTTGTAAATCTGAATTTATATTTAGATAATAATACCAAATAAAAGCTATTATTTAAATACTTTTTAGAGAAAAAATAAATGTATACATGGGGAGGGAAAGCGCTTTAGGGTGTGGCATTTCTTGAGAATTCAAGGTAAGATAAATTATTATATTTAGAGTAAAACAGCTGAAAAAATAAGTGGGAGAGATCATGAAGGCAAGGCATTTAGAAATTTTAAAAGAGCAGGGATTTCCGGTTCCGAAGTTTATCCTGGTCTCGGAAAATGAGGAAGCGGATCTTTCTTTTTCCGAGAGAGACTGTTTTGCCGTTCGCTCCAATTTTTCCACAGAAGATGGGGGGGAGCATTCCTTTGCGGGACAGTTTCTGACCCGCTTGAATGTAAAAAGAGAGAAGGTACAGGAAGCGGTACAGGAGGTCTTTGCCTCCTACGCCGGAAGTTTGGATTATAAAGAAAAGGCGAATAGAGGGAAGACGGAATACTATCTAAAAGAGCAGGGCAAAGCAGAAAAGCAGGAGAGCACAGAACAGAAAAAAGCAGAAGTATTGGTAGAAACGGTACTTATTCAGGAAATGCTGTTTCCGGAAAAATCCGGTGTTCTGTTTACAAAAAACCCTAAGGGTATCCTTAGTGAGATGGTGGTGGTTCTTGGACAAGGTCTGGGAGATAAGGTGGTGGAGGATCAGGAAAATGTATTGACCTACCATTATTTTCCGAGAGAATGCCTGTATCAAGAGGGGCACGGTCAAAGCTGCTTGTCGGAACAGGCACAGGAAAGTCCAGGTTTAGGTTTGGAAGAGGAAGAGCTGAAAACTTTGTTTACCCTTGGAGAAAGAATAGAGCAGCTTTTTCAAAAGCCCATGGATATAGAATTTGCCATAGAAAAGGGCAAAGTTTACATTTTACAGGCCAGAGAAATCACCACCTTAGACATGCATCTTCCCGTTCGGATTTTAGACAACAGCAATATCTCCGAAAGCTTTCCGGGAATATGTCTTCCTTTAAGCGAGAGCTTTGCAGGAGAAATGTATAGCGGGATTTTCACTTCTCTGGGAAGACGTTTTTTGGGAAAGAAGGTCTCTTCCTACGAGGAGCTTTTTCAACGCATGGTAGGAGGATTTTCCGGAAGAATGTATTATGAAATCTCCTCCTGGTATGATATTTTGCGTCTCCTTCCCTTTTCCCGGAAGATTATTCCGGTTTGGCAGGGAATGCTGGGGGTGTCTAACGAAGAAATATCCTTTTCCAAGAAGAGGCCAAGCTTCTTTTTAAAGTGCAGAATTGCCTTTTTATTTTGCTATTATTTTTTCGTTTCCCAAAGGAAAATGAAGGAGCTGGATAGTTATTTCCAAGAGCGCTATGCCTCCTATAGCAAAAAAGTGGATGCGGAGGAAGACGCCAAAGCACTCTATCGGATTTTTTTGGAAATGAAGGAAGATCTACTAAGGGAGTGGGATATTACTTTGATTAATGATATGGTGTCCTTTATCAGCACCCATTTATATGGGAAGAAAACGGCATTTTCCTTAGAAACCATGAAGCCTGTACGAGCTCTTTCCGCCTTAAAGACGGTAGCCGGAAAGTATGGCTTAGACAGTGAAGAATATCGCAGGGAAAAGCAAAGCTATATTTCCGCCTATGGAGATCGGATAGTGGGAGAGCTGAAGCTGGAAACCAGAACCTACAGAACCAATGAAGAGCTACTGGACCGGTGGATTTTGGATTCTTTAGAGACAGATAGTGTGGAAAAAGATTGCGAAGAGACAAGCTGTTCAGAGAGGCCTTCCGAGCAAAAACAGAGAAAGTCCTTCCTTTACCGCCTTGCCGAATCATCCTGTAACAATAGGGAGATTTCCCGTCTTCATCGCACAAGATGCTTTGGCCTAATGCGGCGGATTGTAGATAAAATCGGAGAGAAAACCATAGGCTTTGATGTGTATTATTTGAGCCTTGATGAGCTGAAGGAATTGCTATTTTCCGGCAAAGATTTCTCCTTGAAAATTGCGAGAGAAAAGGAGCTTCGGAAGGCCTATGAAAGACTTCCGGTTTTGTCTCGGGTAAAGCTTCTTGGAAAGGTGGACAGAGATCCTTTGGCAGGAGAGATTAGTATTTTAAGTTACGAATCTTTCAAGGAAAAAGGGAATATGGAAGGTCAAATCGTAACACCAGGAAAAGAGGAAGGGAATAGGAAAGCCGGTCGAATCGGACAAATGGAAAAAGCCGGAAAAGAGGATGGCGATGCCACCCCAAGAGTCTTCTTTGGAAGAGGCGTTTCCAAGGGTATTTTCCGAGGAGAAGTTTTAAAGATTAAAAGCTTACAGGAAGTCAGAGCAACGGAGGCTAAGGGGAAAATCCTCTTAAGCTATTCTACAGATCCGGGCTGGTTCCCGTATCTCAATATGGCAGAAGGACTTATTACGGAAAGAGGATCTCTTCTATCCCACAGCGCCATTCTCGCAAGAGAGCTGGAAAAGCCTGCGGTGGTCAATATTCCGAATATTATGGAGGAGCTGCAAAGCGGAGATATCGTGGAGATAGACGGGGATTTAGGCATTTGTAGCGTTATAAAACAAAAGGAATAAAAGAGTATTGCCGAACAAGTGTGAGAGGGAGGAAATCCGGGATTATATTCATGGGCTTGTTTCAGTATAGAAAGGGAAAATGAAGAACTATCAAATCAAATCGGTAAAGGAGCAAGGGGAGAAAGAGCAATTTTTAAATCTTCCCGCTATGCTTTATAAAAAGTCCTGTCTTATGCAGGACAGGAAAATGGAGGAGGCGGTACTTGCGGGAAAGCACATCTTAGTGCAAGGAAATCTTCGTTTTCTGCCCTTTCTTTGCGTAAGTGTTTCTGAGGGAAAAGAAAGCGTGGCGGGGCGGATTGCTTTAACGCTGTATGAAGATGAGGACTACGGTTTTGTGGGCTTCTATGAAAGTATAGAGGAAGAGGAAGTTGCCCTTTTGCTTTTAGGAGCTTGTGAAGAGGAAGCCCAAAAAGCGGGGAAGAAAGGCTTGAAAGGTCCCATTGATCTTTCTTTTTTTGGAAGGTATCGCTTTGCTTTGGAAGAGAAAAGGCCCTATACCGGAGAGCCTGCAAATAAAGCCTATTATCCTTATCTTTTTGAAAAGGCGGGATTTCAGATCTGTAAGCGTTATGTTTCCAACTTTTATGATGTTTTGGAGCCTTCCTATGAAAATGTAAAGGCAAAGAAGCGCTTGGAACATTTTCAGGAAAAGGGATACCAATTTTTGCATCCAACAAAAGAGAACTTTGACCGATATCTTTCTGAAATCTATCCACTTTTAATGGAGCGGTATAAGGATTTTCAAGGCTTTCGGAATATTGATAGAGAAAGCTTTGTAAGCCTTTACAGTTCTTTAAAGTATATTGTAGATGAAGAAATGGTCTTTTTGGCTTATGATAAGGAGGAGCTTAAAGGTTTCTTTCTCTGTCTTCCGGACTATGGGAATCTTCTGCAAAAGCCTCTTAATCCGCTACTTCTTTTGCAAATCCTTTTTCGGAAAAGAAGGCCAAGCTGCTATATTCTTTTGTATTTGGCAGTGAAGAAAGGTTCAGAGGGACTGGGGCTGGCTTTTTCCCAGCTGGCAACCGAAGTACTGAAAAGAAAAAAGGCCAAATCCATTGCGGCACTCATTCAAAAAGGGAAGGCCAGCGAAGGCTATTTTCAGGATAAATGTGTTTCCGCTAGAGAGTATGTATTGTTAGCAAAGGAGTTTTCATAAATTTAGATGAAGAACATCACGTTTCGACAAAGTGTGCTATGCGCCATTAAGGGACTTTATTTCGGATTAAAGACGGAAAAAAACTATAAATATTACCTGGGGATTAACCTGGTGTTTTTTCTATTGGATTTCTTTTATTTGAAGGTGGATTTGTCTACCTGGTATGCAGTGATTTTGAGCTCTGTCGGGGTCTACGGTATGGAGTGTGTCAATACCGCGGTGGAGCATCTTTCGGATTTTATTACCAAGGAACAGCACCCGGAAATTAAGGTAACCAAGGATTTGGCAGCTGCGGGAGTGCTTTGCTTCGGCATTGCATTCTTCCTGATTCAGGGGATTGCCATCGGAAAATATTTTATGGGGTAAATAGTATTTATGCAGTGGATTATGTCTTTATACATCACCATGTTTCCGGTGATTCTGGCAGGGGTTTTCAATATGCTGCTTTTGAAAATTCCTTTTTTAAAAAGTCGTTGCAGACCTATTGACAGCGGAAAGAACTGGACAGACGGAAAAAGGATTTTCGGGGACAGCAAAAGTGTTTTGGGCTTTATTTTAATGACTGTTCTTGCAGGCATACTGGAAGTCTTTTGGGGCTTTCTTTTGCAGGGCTTAGGACAAAATAAGCGGAGTCTTTTGTATCTGTATTTTGAAAATACACCTGCCTTTAATTTCCTGATTGGCATGCTTTTCGGCTTTTTGTATATGCTCTTCGAACTGCCCAATAGCT
>CALIEL010000098.1 GCA_938022235.1 Oribacterium parvum | reverse complement strand
GACTGTCCGTCCCATGTAGTGAAGAATCAGTCTTCTCTTACTGTCCTTTGGAAAACGGCGGTTAAAGGCGGCGGAAAGTCGTCTTCTGATCTTTGAAGGCAGGCTTTGGTGCCGCTCAAAGTAATTCCGCTCCTCCTGAAGCTGGGCAATGTCCCGCTCATGGGCACGAATCACATTTTCCAGATTGCCTACATGCACATTGGTAAGGCGATTTACCTCCCGCTCTTTCTTTACGGAAATTTCCTTTTCCTTCAGCTCTTCCTGCAAATATTGAATCTGCTCCCGTCGTAGGGCGATTTCTTCTTTCTGCTTCTGGAAATTTTCCGGGCTCATGCGACTTTGCTGATAAGCCCAGACATTTTCCTCCTGTCCCTCTCCATGAACCTCTTCCTGGAAAATGGCCTCTTTGCGCTCGCAGGAAAGAAGCTCCGGCTTGTTGATGGAAAACAGGCGGAAAAAGCTTTCTTCGTCCTTGTATTTTAATTTGTCCTTATATTCTTCGTACCAGTAATGGAGGATGCGGTACAGGAGGAAAAGCCGTTCCTCTCCCTCTTCCTTCACCCACTCGCAGTCAATGAGCACCGCCTGCTCTCCGTCCATGATGACATTTTCAAAGAGCAAATCCAAGTTGGCAGGCTTAATGAAACTTTCCTCCCCCAAAAGAAGATGAAGGGCTTCCTGGATTTCCTTTACCGGCGCCTTTCCTTGAGAAATCAAGTCTCCTAGAATTTCTCCGATGCTCTTTCCCTTTACAAAGGGGTACAAAATGCTGGAGGGGGACTGGGAACCGGCATAGGCCCGCCAAAAGCCTTCTTCCTCCAAAACCTGAATCTTCCGCTGTGCAAAGCTTTCGCTAAGGAGCTTCCGCTTCTTGGGTAAGGAATCAATGTGGGCATTGGCCTCCGCCCCGATGCCTTCCTTTAAGACCTTTTTAACGCCCTCTTTATCTCGAAGAATCTCGGTTTTCAAGGCATACTCCGGCTTTCTGCTGGAATTGTATTTGATGTACTCCACTTCCTCGCTGTGCACATCCTTCATGGAAAGGATAGCCCTGGCATCTCCCCGGAAACGGTAGAGAAAGCTGGGGGCGAACTGAGGGAAAACCCCTTTCTTTCCCAGCGACACATAGCCGTAGCTCTCCTCTCCCTCCTTGGGA